>CADCPL010000140.1 GCA_902803305.1 uncultured Lachnospiraceae bacterium | reverse complement strand
TGGGGAACGTAAGAGTGCAGGCATTTTCCAAGTACGGAGCCTGCCGCAGGTACGGATGAAAAACAAAATATATAACAAGATTTTCAAGAGATGATAAGTAGGAGGAAAAAATAATGACATTCAATGACATTTTCAAATCAAGTTTTTTGGAGAGCGTAACGGAGTTTTCAGCGGTGGATACTCTTGTCGGCATGCTGTTTGCCCTTGTGATAGGATTGTTTATTTTCATGATATATAAAAAGACATTTAACGGTATCATGTATTCTACGGGATTTGCAATGACACTTGTGGGACTTTCGCTCGTAACGACGCTCGTGATCATGGCGGTTACGTCAAATGTGGTGTTATCGCTCGGTATGGTCGGTGCACTTTCGATAGTACGTTTCCGTACGGCGATCAAAGAACCCATGGAGATAGTTTTTCTCTTCTGGGCACTCGCGGTCGGCATAGTGATAGGAGCCGGAATGATACCGCTTGCCGTTATTGGATCCGTGATCATAGGTGTGATCCTTGTGCTTTTTGCAAACCGCAAGATAAGAAATACACCTTATATTCTTGTGATCGACTGTGCGGATGAGAAAGCAGAGGAAAGTGCAATGAATCTTGTCGGAAGATCGGTTGATAAATATCTTATAAAGTCCAAGACCGTCAGCGGCTCTGGTGTGGAGCTTACCGCCGAGATCAGAGTGAAGGACGGCGCAACAAGCTTCGTTAACCGCGTGAACGATATAGACGGAGTATCGTCGGCAACGCTCGTGACCTTTAACGGTGAATATCTCGGATAACATGAGCGCTGAATGAAAAGAGGAAGGCTTTATGGTTGATAATAAACATATCACGAAGATAATAACGGCGATAACGGCTATAGCGGTGATACTGTGTTTTCTTGCCGTGATGTACGGACAGAAGCTTTCGGATGCCCTGGGAGGAAGCGCTGTTGGTATGGAGTATGAGAATGAACTGTTCGATACAGATGAGATCATTTCCATAGACATCAAGATGGACGAGGATGACTGGGATGAGATGCTGAAAAACGCCACAAGTGAGGAATATTACACCTGTGATGTCGTTATAAACGGTAAAACGATCTATAACGTCGGGATAAGGCCGAAGGGAAACACGAGTCTGTCGTCGATCGCCATGGATCCGGATACGGATCGTTTCAGCTTCAAACTGGAATTTGATCATTTTGTTGAAGGTCAGACATGCTACGGTCTTGATAAGCTCATCCTGAACAATAACTATGCCGATGCCACCAACATGAAGGAAGCGATCATCTACGATATGTTCGAATATCTGGGGGCTGATGCTTCGCTGTATAATTATGCGACAATATCGCTTAACGGGCAGTACAAGGGCGTATATCTGGCGCTCGAAGGGGTGGAGAAGAGTTTTATGCTCAGGAATTTCGGGACCCAGGACGGAGAACTCTACAAACCCGATCCTATGGAGATGGGAGGAGGGAATTCGGGTAAGCCTTCGGGAGACAAACCGGAAGGAGGCTTTCCCGGAGGCGGCGGAGGACCGATGATGGGAGGAAACGGCGCAAACCTAAATTATATTGATGATGATCTTGACAGTTATTCATCGATATGGGACGGTGCGTTGTCTGATACGAGCAAAGCCGATCACAGAAGAGTGGTGACTGCGCTGAAAAATATAAGTGAAGGTACCGACCTTGAAGAGTATCTTGATATTGACAATATCCTGAAATACATGGCAGTGCATACGTTCTCGGTAAACCAGGATTCTCTTTCGGGGAATATGGCACATAACTATTATCTGTATGAGTATGAGGGGAAACTCAACATTTTCCCGTGGGACTATAACCTGTCGCTTGGCGGCATGGGAATGGGTGGATCCGATGCTTCGGAAATGATAAATGATGCGATAGATACTCCGTTTTCCGGGACGGAATTCTTTGATACGCTGCTTGAGAATGAGGAGTACAGAAGCATCTACCATGAATATCTGAAAAAACTGTGCGAGGAATATGTTGAAGGCGGTAGATTTGATGAGGTGTACTCGAGGATCCGGAGTCAGATAGACGAGCTTGTGGAAACCGATCCGACGGCATTCTATACATATGATGAGTATAAAGTGGCTGCCGAAACACTGTACGAGACTGTAATGCTTCGGGCCGAGAGTATCGAAGGACAACTGTCGGGAAGCATTCCGTCCACTGACGAGGGACAACGCGCGGATGACAGTACTCTGGTAGACGCATCGGCGATCGATACGAGCGTCATGGGATCATTCAATATGGGAGGCGTATCAAAGGAGAATGAAGGTAAGAGAAGAGGCGGACGTCCGAGAGGAGGTCAGCGCCCGCAGATGCAGCCGCCCGGGGGCTCCGGACAGGACATGGCAGCAAGCACGGGCATGATGAAGAACCTTGCTATCTACGGAATCTGCTTCCTGGCAATGATCATGTCACTCTTTATCATAAAAAGGGTAAGACGGAGGATATGATATATGTCGGCATTTGCTTGTAAACGGACGTTCAATCAATTATAATCTACTATGTATTTTTGTGCACTTACAGGCAAAAGGAGAATCATATGCCGGCATGGATAATCGTTGTCGATGATGACGTTACAAACTTGAAGATAGCGGGACAGATACTGTCCAAGAATAATATGAGGGTAACAGCGCTCAGATCGGGGAAGAGTCTGCTTGATTATGTGCGGCAGAACGGGGCTCCGGATCTGATACTTCTGGACCTTAACATGCCGGAGATGGACGGCTTTGAGACGCTGTCGAATTTCCGGGATCTTGAAAAAGAGCTGGGACTTTCGGACACTCCGATCGTTTTTCTGACAGCGGATGAAGACCGTACGAACGAGAGCAAAGGATTTGAGATGGGCGTATCCGATTATATCAGGAAGCCGTTCGATCCGGACGTTCTCGTAAGACGTGTGAACAACATAGTAAGTACCCGCGGACAGATACTCAAGTTTGAGACCGAAGCAACGATTGATAAGCTTACGGGCTTTTATAACAAATATAACGCAAACGAAAAGATAACCGAGCTGTGCCGGGATCAGTCCGGCACGCTCATGATCATAGATCTCGATTCTTTTAAACTGGTCAATGACATATACGGTCATGATATGGGTGACCGTGTTCTTGCGGCTTTTTCCAAGATACTTACAGAAAACATGGTGTATTCCGCAGTATACGGACGTGTAGGCGGGGATGAGTTTCTTGTGTTCGCTCAGAACATGAAGGACGAGAAAGATATCAGCAAGTACTCTGAGGCGATAAACAAGAATCTCCTCACGGAATCACGTAAGATGATGGGTGAGGATATGAGTATTCCTCTCGGCGCATCGATAGGAGCCGTTCTCGTTCCTGATCAGGGTACGGATTTCAATGAACTGTTCCGTCTTTCCGACAGGGCGTTATATACGATCAAGAGCAACGGAAAGCACGGTTATTCCCTGTTCAAGGACGAGGATAACGAAAATGACATACCTACGGATATCAGCCTTGCGATGCTGACCAACATCCTTGAAGAAAGAAGCATCCCGCAGAACGCCATGTGGATGGGTAAGGAAGCGTTCGGTAACGTATACAGGTATATGATCAGATACATGGACAGATACCGCGGAACTGCTTACAAGATGTTGTTTACGGCACGTTTTCTTCCGAAGGATCTGTCGGAATCCGAAAAAGAAAAGATCATGGTAAGCCTGAGAGAGCTGCTGCAGGAATCTCTTCGTAACAGTGATATCATGATGCAGATCGGAGAAAATCATTTCTTCCTGATGCTTCCCGAGATAAGTGATTACAACGTGGGACGTGTTACCGAACGTGTAATGCATTCATGGAAGAACAATGAATACAGCGGGCTTGTGGAACTTGAGGTCGAAACGGAGAGTACCGATCCGGAAATGCATGACAGTTATGTCGACAGTGATGCGGACAATCATATCGTAATAGCAAACGATGATCCCGTCTCGCTTGATTTTATGTGTGACAGTCTTCAGGCAAAAGGCTTTACCGTGACCGGCACCGGGAACGGGGAAGAACTGCTCGCGTTCCTGAATGACAACATGCCGAACCTTATGATCATTAAAGCTGATATGCCGCAAATGACCGGACTTGAGGCGATCGTTAACATCAGAAAGATGGGCGGCGCGCTCAGACGTATTCCGATAATCCTGATCTCGGATGACGATCCGAATGTAGAAAAAAGAGCGCTTGAGCTTGATGTGACTGACTTTATCAGAATGCCGATCTCGGCTGAAAAGCTTCATCTTAAGGTCAACAATCTCCTGACGCTGTACCTTCTTCGTAACCACATGAGTCAGGAAGTAGAAAAGAAGACTGAAGAGAATGAACAGCTCAGTACTCACATCATCAAAGCACTTGCGTTTGCGATAGATGCAAAGGATAAGTACACAAACGGTCATTCGAGCCGTGTCGCGGAATACTCGAAGGAGATTGCCGCAAGGTACGGATACAACGAAAAAGAACAGAACGAGATATATATCATCGGACTTCTCCATGATGTCGGGAAGATCGGCATACCGGATGCGATAATCAACAAAAAAGACAAGCTGACCGAAGAGGAATATGAGATCATCAAAAAGCACCCGGTCATCGGAACACAGATCCTTGCTACGATCAAGGAAATGCCGAACCTGTCAAACGGTGCAAGATGGCATCATGAGAGATACGACGGCAAAGGATACCCCGACGGACTTGCGGGAGAAGAGATCCCCGAGGTCGCAAGGATAATCGCCGTTGCCGATGCATATGATGCGATGACGAGTCACAGAAGTTACAGAGATACTCTCCCGCAGGAAAAAGTCAGGGCCGAGATCGAAAGATGCAAAGGAACCCAGTTCGATCCAAGGTTTGCCGATATCATGATCGATATCATAGATAATGATAAAGATTATCAGCTTAGGGAGAAATAAATGGAACCAAAAGATAAAAGAGACAATGACGAACTGTTTATGTCATCGCATTTGATGATGATACTTACATACACGATCTTTTCGGTCATTTTGATCGGAGAGATCTTTGTAATGTCATGGGAAAAATGGGCCATCGTTCTGATAGCGGCCGGAGTGCTGACTGCCTGGTACATTCATTTCTCACAGATCGGGAACGGTCGTCTGAGACTGTGGATCTGCTCGATCATGATGATGGCAACGTTTTTCTTTTACGGTACCCATGATACAAGTACATATGATCTTGCGGTCGTCATGGCCGTTGTTATGCTTCTCTACACCATGACCGGTATCCCCTCACTCATAACACTGTGTCAGATAACATATTACATCACGATGATCTTTGAACTTTATAACCTTGCGCAGGGAGGAACGAAGTTCGATCCGCTTCTGGTATCGAGAACGATACTTCATTTTGCCGTGCTTACCATGACGGGTTGGATCAGCAGGACGATAATTCAAAGATGGAACGATGTCCTGAACAGATCAAGGGGAGAGGTCGATCAGCTTACTGAAACGACCAGAAGGCTCAATGATTTTATGGCAAATGTTTCCCATGAGATAAGGACACCCATAAATGCCATTCTGGGTCTGTGCCGTATGAGCATAGATGATGAAGAGAATGAAGAAAAAAAGGAAAAACTCGAATCGATCGAGGGAGCAGGAAAGCGTATCGGTGAACAGATAAGTGACATACTTGATTATTCCGAAGTTGACAGGGGAGAAGTGGCTAACAACTGTGAGGATTATATGCTATCGTCGGTCCTCAACGATCTCGTCAATGAACTCAAGCCGTATATCAACGAGGATATAGAACTGATAATCGATGTTGATGCCGCTGTGCCCATGGTCCTTAATACCGATGTGAGCAAACTCAAAAAGATACTGTGGCATCTTACAATGAACGGGATAAAGTACACAAAAGAGGGCGGAGTATACGTTCATGTGTTCCGTATACCTTATGATTACGGTATTAATCTCTGTATAGAAGTCAAAGACACCGGTATCGGAATGGATGAATCTCAGCTTGAAAAGATACGCGCAGGTGCGTTCAAGGCTGATTCCGGACGGGCAAGGGCTACCGGCGGTCTGGGCTTGGGACTTCAGATAGTTCAGGGCTTTGTCCGCGCTCTCGGAGGATTCATGACAATAACCAGTACTCTCGGATCGGGAACCTGTGTCAAGGTCAGTATCCCCAATAAGGTGATAGATCCGAGTGAATGTATGTCATTTAAGGACAGGGATAAAGTCAGTCTCGGTGCATATCTGCATTTCGAAAAGTTCCCCAATCCCGATGTCAGGGAATTCTACGATTCAATGGTCAGAAATATAGTTACGGGTCTTAAAGTCACGATGCACAGAGTTGACAACACCAATTCTCTGCGCGCATTGACTGACAGCAAGAGGCTTACGCATCTGTTTGCCGGTCCGGAGGAATATAACGATGCAGTTGATTTTATGGAGGATCTTGCAAGAAAGATAATAGTGACCGTTGTCGCCAATCCCGGCGAACTGAACACTCCTCCGAATTCACGCATCCGGATCATGCCGAAGCCTTTCTACTGTTTCCCGGTAATAGGCGTATTGAATACAAAACCGGGAGAAGATACGCTTGATGAGGGCGTTCTGACGTTCCCAGGAGCGCGTGTTCTTGTTGTTGACGATGAGCCCATGAACCTGATAGTTTCTTCGGGCCTGTTCAAGCGTTACGGAATGGCGGTCACCACGTGCGAATCCGGGCAGAAAGCCATTGAGCTGTGCCGGGATAACGAATATGATGTTATCTTCATGGACCATATGATGCCTGGAATGGACGGTGTCGAGGCCATGAAGAGGATAAGATCGGATCAGGCAAGAGGAAAAAAAATGACGCCTTTTGTTGCCTTTACCGCCAATGCCGTCAGCTCCGCCAAGGAGATGTTCAGACGGGAAGGTTTTGACGGATTTGTCGGAAAGCCTGTAGATCGTATAGAACTTGAAAGAGTACTCAGACGTGTACTTCCGGCATCTCTTGTTGTGATAGAGGAATCGGTGGGATCCGCTACGCCTGCCAAAGCTGCGGAAAAGAATACAGAGAAGACCGTAGAAAAGACGGAAGCCCAAGCCGATTCTCTTGTCTCGAAACTTAAGTCCATGGGTGTTGATGTGGAGCAGGGTCTGTATTACAGCCAGAACGATCAGGAGTTTTATGAGACTTTGCTCAGGCAGTTTGCTGTGGAATCCGATGATAAGAAAAAGAGGATGGCGGCGGCACTTGAATCAAACAATCTGAAGGACTATGCCACACAGGCACACTCGATCAAGAGCACATCCAAGATGCTCGGGGACGCTGCTTTGTCAGAAAAAGCAAAGCTTCTGGAAGAGGCTGCAAAGAAGGAAGACAGGTCATATGTTGATCTGTCCCATACAGATATGATAACAGCGTATGACCGCCTGATCGCTGTTATAAGAGGAACATTCGAAGGAGAAGATGAAACCGGAAGCAGCGATACAAGCGATGAGATACTTGAGTTTGCACCGGTAGAAGACGCGGAAGGGGGAAATTAATATGGTAGTTTCCTTTGATTCCTTCTTTCGCTTTCTGTTCCACAAAAAAGGAACATACGAGAATGAAGATCTTATAAACCGGGAGATATACAGTGATACATTATCCAAGATGTGGCTCAGTGTTATCCTCGGTGCGCTTCTTCAGGTGATCCTGTTTTTCATGAGCACGTTCCCGGAACGCTATTACGGCGGACTCCTGTTTTACTACAGGCTTATGTATGCTCTGTTGTTCATCCTTATGATCATTTCGATGGCCATACTTGTGTATGTCAAAAGGGATCATGAGCGAAGACTCAGAAAGCTTCTGTGGATTGCGCCGATCGTTGCTCTTCTCATATTATCCGGAGCCATTGCCGCTACATGTCTTGACGCATATGCGAACGGGTTTGCGAGCCCTGTGGTATATATGACGGTCGTTCTGATCATCCCGTTATGTATTTACATGCATCCGATCATGTATATTCTGCTGTCGCTTCTTACCGATACCGTGATGCTCATCCTGTATCATAATATACGCTCGGCTCTTCCGGCGCCGTCCGTAACAACATTTGCATTTTATCTGTTCCTTGTAATGAAATTGATCCTCGGCCTTTCGATATTGTTCCTTCAGTTTGCTTTCAGAGAGAACAACATCAGGAACGAAAAGCAGAAGAAGGAGATCAGGGATCTTAATAATGCACAGAACAGATTTTTCTCGAGCATGAGCCATGAGATAAGAACGCCGATCAATACGATCATCGGACTTAATGAGATGATACTGCGGGAAAAAGTGAGCGATGAAGTTGCCGAAGATGCCGCAAACATACGCGCGGCCAGCAACATGCTGCTGCACCTCATCAATGACATACTGGATATGTCGAAGATATCTTCAGGTCAGATGAAACTGACTCCGGTGACTTACCGTCCCGGTGATATGCTTTCCGAGATCGTCGGTATGCTGTGGCTTCGGACCAGGGAGAAAGGTCTTGAATTTAACGTGGAGATAGCTCCCGATATTCCGTCGGAGCTCTACGGGGATGAAGTCAGGATCAAGCAGATACTCATAAATGTCCTTAATAACGCGATAAAATATACCA
This sequence comes from uncultured Lachnospiraceae bacterium, assembly GCA_902803305.1. Lineage (GTDB taxonomy): Bacteria > Bacillota > Clostridia > Lachnospirales > Lachnospiraceae > UBA2868. Next base: position 4,391 of record CADCPL010000140.1, on the reverse strand, counting down.
AGCAGGGTTCGGTGACTCTTTCGATACAATGCAATAAGATAAGCGACGGAGTGGCGGATATCGTATACTCCGTTACCGATACCGGTGTCGGCATCAAAAAAGAAAGCATACCGCACCTGTTTACCGCTTTCAAGCGCGTGGATGAAGAACAGAACCGTTATATCGAAGGTACGGGACTCGGTCTTGCCATAGTGAAGGAACTGACGGAACTGATGGGTGGTAAGGTTAGCGTTAACAGCCTGTATACACAGGGATCTACCTTTATCATTGAGATACCGCAGACGGTTATGGATTATACCGCAATAGGGAAAGTAAGCTTTGAAGAAAAGCATAAAAAGAATAACTCGGGAACTTACAGGTGCGGATTTGAAGCACCAAATGCAAGTATTCTCGCGGTTGATGATAATGAGTCGAATCTCCTTGTGGTGACCAAGTACCTGCGGGATACCAAGGTTAATATCGATACGGCACATTCGGGCCAGGAGGCTCTTGAAAAGACCCTTGAAAGATCATATGACCTGATCCTCATGGATCATCTGATGCCGGAGATGGACGGGATCGAGTGCTTCCACAGGATCAAAGACCAGACAGGCGGATTGTCAAAGAATGCCAAGGTTGTGGCACTTACGGCAAATGCGGGAAGTGAGAACATCAAGTTATATTCCGAAGAAGGTTTTGACGGGTATGTGGTCAAGCCCGTGAGCGTGAGGGAACTTGAAACTGAGGTAATGCGTCTCCTTCCGCCAAACCTTGTCACGATACTTGGTAATGATGAGAACATACTCGAAGAGAGTATGCTGTGGATGAACGGCAGGAGCAAGAAAAAGACCGTGGCCATCACGACGGAAAGCGTGGCGGACATTCCCGAGGCCCTTATCAAAAAATATAAGATAGACGTGATACCTCATAAAGTAGTTACGGAAAACGGCATATTCGCTGACGGCGATGAGATAGATGCCGACGGATTGCTTGAATATCTCGGATCGGGTCATTCGGCCAGAACTTCCGCCCCGGATCTGAAAGACCATGAGGCATTTTATGCCCGTGCACTTACAAAAGCAAATAATATAGTTCATCTGACGATCTCAACAAGAGTCAATCACAGCGGATTTGACATCGCAACCGAAGGCGCCGGAGCATTTAATAACGTTACGATATTTGATACTTATCATCTGTCGAGCGGGCAGGGGCTCATGGTCCTTGATGCCTGCAGGATGGCTTCCGAAGGCATGGCTGTCGGCGAGATCATCAGAAATCTGGAACAACTCAGGAAACACGTCCAGACGAGCTTCATAGTCGATAATCTGGATTATCTTGCATACAGCAAGCAGGTAAGCTCCAGACTGGCGACGATCGGCAAGACCATAATGTTCCATCCCGTAATAAAGATGAAAAACGGAAATCTGACGGTGGCCAGATTCTATTTCGGTTCGCGAAAAAGAGCATGGAGTAAGTACATCTCGTCAACGCTGTCACCTGTATCCGACATCGATAAGAGTATCCTGTTCGTTACGTATGTGGGACTTACACAAAAGGATCTTGATTATATTCGTGATCTTGTTGAGAAGAAAGTACAGTTTAAAAACATTTATTTCCAGAAGGCCTCGCCGACGGTAGCGGTTAACTCCGGTCCCGGTACGTTCGGACTTCTGTTTGAGAGGAGATAGGGGAAGAAAGTGCAGGGTTCACAAGAAAAAATAAGAGAGAGCGGACCGGATCTTGTAAGATCGATAGCCTGTTTTTTTGTCGTCGGTGCGCATTTCTATCTTAATATGGGATATTATGATGAGCCGATGGTCGGACGGAAGATGTTTGTCATGACAGCGCTGAGGTGGCTGTTTGTGACCGCCGTTCCGCTTTTTTTCATGCTCACGGGATACTTCAAGAAGAACAAGACGGCCAACAGGAGCCACTATATGGCGCTCATCCCGCTTACGATATCATATGCCGTCATATCCGTTGCCAAGATGATACTCTACAACAGGCTTTACGGAAAGATATACGGGATAAAGGAGATGCTGCAAAATCTCGGCAACTATCAGATAGCATGGTTCATGGGATTGTATCTGTGCGTATTCCTGCTCATTCCTTTTCTGAACAAGGCATGGTACGCTCTTGAAAAAAAAGAGCAGGATATACTCCTTGCAACGCTTGCGTTTCTCTGTACGATCTATCCTGTGTTCGGTTATGTCGCACCGTCGTACTTTATCGGGACATACCCCGTGCTTTTCTATTTCCTGGGTATAGCTGCGGCGGACAGAAGATGGAGACCGAGCAGATGGATACTCGTTGCCGCTTTGGTGGCAACGGTAATACTTGAAGCGTTTATCAGCATGAAGTTTACATCAACGGGAACGTTTGACTGGAATCTTATATCTACTGCCGACGGAACATACGGAACACTGTTCATCTCGATATGTACGGTGTGCATATTCCTGCTGTTTTATGACGTGAAGATAAGATCGAAGATCATTGCACGGATACTTGCCGCGATCAGTTCGGTCTCGTTTGAGATATACCTGTTCGCGGGAGCATATGATGCGATCATATACGGGTATCTCAAAAGATATGTTACAGGTGCGCTGCAGGCCTTCTGGTGGTTCCTGTTAACTGTTCCGCTAAGCTTTATGTGCGCACTGATATCGTCGCTGATATTCAGGTGGATCATAACAGGGGCGGGAAAAATGATAAAAAAAAGGAGCGCATGAAGCGCTCCTTTATTATGTAAGATCAGTGGTTCGTTTTCGGATATGCCGTTCTGCCGTTCGCAAGATCAATACCTTCTGCATCGCAATGGCGTTTGTGGAACTGCTCCAAAAGTCTTGCATCACAGTGGCTTGCGTGCTCGATCTTCAGATCGAACATCTCGCTCGTCGCCTTGAAAGCTTTGTGCTCCTCACGTAATTGTCTTGCCAGCCAGTCGTTTTCCTTGTCATCCCTCAGTACCGAATTCTTCTTGTCACCCATATCGCGGCTGACGCTTATGATATCCTTGTGGGGACGATAGTTGGAATACTTCGGTGCCGAATTACCTGCACGTATAGCTTTAGGAACGGTCTTGGTCTTGGCGGTATTTGATGCAGCTTTTTTAAGTGACCGTGAGATGATCACAAAAAAACAGGCCACTATTACAATTGCGGATAACGCACTGCTCATGACTTGGCGCTCTCCGAAAGCGCTGTAATGGCACCCGCAAGGTTTGCAAGATCCGACGGAACGATGACCTTGGTCGCCTGACCGTCTGCCATCTTGGCAACAGCATCAAACGACTGAAGCGTGAGATACTGCTTGGTCGGGTTCGCTTCGTTGATCAGTCTGATACCTTCAGCTTTCGCTTTCTGAACGGCAAGGAGAGCTTCAGCCTCACCTTCCGCTTCACGAATACGCTGTTCCTTAACCGCTTCCGCGCGCAGGATAGCAGCCTGCTTTTCACCTTCGGCAAGCGTGATGGCGGACTGTTTCTTACCTTCGGCGGTAAGGATCGCTTCACGCTTTTCACGCTCTGCACGCATCTGCTTTTCCATCGCATCCTGTATGGACTGAGGAGGCATGATGTTCTTGACCTCGACACGGCTTACCTTGATACCCCACTTATCGGTCGCCTCATCAAGGATGACCGTGATCTGTGAGTTGATGTCGTCGCGGCTTGTCAGAGTCTCGTCGAGTGTCATGCTTCCGATTATGTTACGAAGTGTCGTTGCGGAAAGGTTCTCTATTGCTGCGATGGGGCGCTCAACGCCGTATGTGAAGAGCTTCGCATCGAACACGGAGAAGAATACGACCGAGTCGACCATCATCGTAACGTTATCCTTGGTGATAACGGGCTGCGGCTCAAAGTCGGCAACCTGTTCCTTCAGAGAAACCTTTTTAACGATCCTGTAAAAAAAAGGAACCTTGAAGTGAAGGCCTGCAGCCCATGAACAATGGTATTTTCCCAGGAATTCAACAACCCATGCGTTGGCCTGCGGAACAATGCAGATGCATCTGATGCAGAATACCAGGATGATAACAAATACTATCAGAAGAAAAATCAATCCTCCCATATCATTACTCCTTCCACATTAAAACCGTTACCGGTATCATGATTTTCACACGTATTATACCATAATCGACTATGTGCGCATATTATTGTTTTTGGGCACCTTGTGTGCTAAAATTTTAGACATTATGAAGGATCTTTTGTTCATATATAATCCGAGGGCAGGAAAAGGAAGTATCGGAACTCATCTCGGAGATATAGTGGATATATTCACAAACGGAGGATACAGGGTCACGGTTTATCCCACGAAATGTCACGGAGACGGGGAAGTCGTGGCCAGACAGTGGTGTGACCGTTTTGACAGGATAGTCTGCGCAGGCGGAGACGGGACACTTGATGAGATAGTGACGGG
>CADCPL010000139.1 GCA_902803305.1 uncultured Lachnospiraceae bacterium | reverse complement strand
TCAGTCATCCAGATCCTTGTCTATCAGATTTACCGACACAAGTGCCGATACACCCTTTTCCTGCATTGTGATACCGTACAGTCTGTCGGCTTTTTCCATCGTTCCTCTTCTGTGAGTTATAACTATAAACTGCGTATGTTCGGTCAGTTTATTAAGATATCCGGCAAATCTGCCTACGTTAGACTCATCAAGCGCCGCCTCTATCTCATCAAGAAGACAGAACGGTGAGGGCTTAAGATTCTGTATCGCAAACAGAAGCGATATCGCCGCCAGTGCCTTTTCACCACCCGAGAGCATCAACATGTTCTGAAGCTTCTTGCCGGGCGGCTGTGCATTGATATTGATGCCGGCTTCAAGTATATCCTCATCGTCGTTTATCTTAAGAGTAGCGGTTCCGCCACCGAAGAGCTCCTTGAACACCTTGTCGAACTCTTCCGCTATCAGCTTGAAGTTTGCCTCAAACTGAACCTTCATCTGCTTGTCCAGTTCTTCGAGTATACCGAGAAGATCCTGCTCGGCCTTAACGAGATCATCATGCTGGGTCTTTGTGAAAGTATACCTTTCCATGATGGCCTTGTAATCTTCTATAGCGTTAACATTTACGTCTCCGAGATCCCTGATGCTGTCGCGAAGTTTATATATGTTCTTTCTCATTGCCGCAGGGTCGCTTAGCGTCTCATCACGCATCTCGGCTGCATGTGAAAGAGTGATCTGATACTCATTCCACATATAGTTTATCCGGCCTTCCTGCTCTTCCTCAGTCTTTTCCTTCTGCGCACGCAGACGATAAAGTTCCTTATCGAGGTCGGCAAGCTTCTTTGCCACGGCTTCTCTTTTATCGAAAAATGATTTCTGTTTTTCCGCGAACTCTTCCTTGCTGGCGATCGCTTCCTTCAGCGCTATCTCATTCTCATCTGTCGAATCGTTTGATGCGGCGATGGTTTCCTTGATAGCCTCTATGTTCTTTTCTTTTTCGGCTATATCAAGCTCCGTCTCTTTGATGCTTGCCTCAACCGATGCCGCTTCTTCCCGGAGATGTTCGATCTCGGACTTCACACGGTCAACATTTTGTTTTGCAAAATCCTGCTTCTGTTTTTCTTTTGTTACTTCGAGATCAAGATCAGTCTTGGCAAATACCTTTTCGGTCTCGATATCACGCAGTTTTTCAAGCTTGGCTCCGGCCTCGGCTATGGCAGCGTTGAGCTCTGTCTCTGTCTTTTCGGATTGTGCGAGTTCTTCTTTTGCGCTGTCCTGATCTGATGTGATGCCTTGTGCAGCCGCTTTCATCTTCTCAAATTCGGCTTCGAGATCCGCATGACTGTCGATCAGTTCCTGTTTGTGCTTATTGGCAGCATCGACATTCATCTGCGCCGTATTCTGCTGAATGTACAGATCCTGAAGTTTTGCCTTGTTCTGTTCTATCTCCTCACGAAGCTTTGCCCTGTCCTCTTTGGTCTTATCGATCTCATCCATGATCGATTCGATCTCGTGAAGACCCTTCTGTGCTTCCTCATTAAGGGCATCGATCTCGCGCTTTCTTCCGAGAAGATTCGACGCATTCTTGAACGATCCGCCGGCGAGTGCTCCGCCCGGTGTCAGGTACTCTCCTTCAAGCGTCACTATCCTGAGTGTATAATTGTATTCTTTTGCAAGCTTAAGTGCGTTCTCGACTGTATCAATTACGATTATCGCACCGAGAAGCTGGCTTATGACATCATCATACTCGGACTTTGCGGATACGAGTTCGTTTGCCATTCCTATGAATCCGACTGCTTTCCTTACCTCGGGTTTATCGAATTCACCCCTGTTCCTTGCGGTCGTAAGAGGAAGGAATGTGGCTCTTCCGGCTTTATTTTCCTTCAGATATTCGATCATCTTCCGGGCGACCTGCTCATCCTTTGTAACGATATTCTGGATGTTTCCTCCAAGCGCCGTCTCTATTGCGGTCTCATACTTCGGATCGACCTGCATGATATCGGCAACAACACCGATGATACCGGATATCTTTCCCTTGTGCTCCATGACACGCTTGATGCTGCTTCCGTATCCGTCATATCTTTCCGCAAGGTTCCTCAGAGTCTCAAGTTTTGATTTTATCCCGTGATAAGCGATCTGGGCTTCCCCGAGCTTCCTGTCGAGGTTTTCCAGTTTCGTACGGAAGTCGCCTAGTTTTTCCTCCATGGACTCCCGCTTGTTATCCGCCGACTGTATCTGTTCACATACAGTATTAAGCTCAAGAGTGAGCGCATTTACAAGAGTGTCCTGCTCGGCCTCCTCGCTCTTTGCACTTATGAGCTTAGACTGTATCTCCGATTCCCTTATCCTTGTCTGTTCGAGCATCGTCCCGAACTGACCGAGTTTGGATACGATCGTCTGTCTGTCATTGAGAAGATTGATGATGACATTCTTGTTCTTCTCAACTATATTGTTTTCTTCTTCTATCTCAGCCTGAAGCTTCTCAAGTTCGGCAACTGCCTCATCACGTCTTTTGATCAGGTCTTCCATTCCCGAATCCATGGATGTCTGCTCTGCGGTAAGCCTCTCTGCCTCAGCTTCTTTTGCGGCTATGTCATCCGTAAGAGTTTTCTGTCTGTTCCTGAAATGCTCTCCGGAGATATTTGCCGAGTTGATCTTCTCCTTGAGGACGTTGATCTCACCCTCGAGCTTTTCTTTTAACAGGCTGTTTTCGGAAAGCTTCGCACGTTTCTCTTCTATCTGCTCATCAAGCTCTTTGATACGGTTCTCTACATTGCCGTATTCTTCTTTTATATGTTCGTTCTCGGCATTTGCCGCATCCAGATCGGCTGTTGCAACTTCTATCTTTTTCTCGCACTCTTCAAGTGCGGACTTAGCTTTTTCGTTATCGATCAAAAAGATGTTTACGTCAAGTCGCTTAAGTTCCTCCTTCATCTGGAGGTAATTCTTGGCGATCTCCGACTGCTTCTCGAGAGGTTCGACCTGACGCTCAAGCTCGGCCAGTATATCAGACACCCTGACAAGATTATTACGTTCCTGATCGAGTTTTTTCAGGGCCGTTGCTTTTCTTCTCTTGAACTTCACTATACCTGCCGCTTCGTCAAACAGTTCACGACGTTCCTCGGGCTTTCCCGACAGGATCCTGTCTATCTGGCCCTGTCCTATGATGGAGTAGCCTTCTTTACCGATACCCGTATCGTAGAACATCTCGGAAACATCTTTAAGCCTGCATGTGCTTCCGTTGATCAGGTACTCGCTCTCACCCGAACGATATACACGTCTGGCAACGGTCACCTCTTCATAATCAGTCGGAAGTGCATGATCCGAATTATCAAGAGTGATCGCAACATAAGCATATCCCATGGGCTTACGCATCTCCGTACCGGAAAAGATGATATCCTGCATAGAAGATCCGCGAAGCTGTTTTGCGCTCTGCTCACCGAGAACCCATCTTACCGCATCGGCAACATTACTCTTTCCCGATCCGTTAGGTCCGACAATGGCAGTTATTCCGTTATGAAATTCAAAATCGATCTTGTTGGCAAAGGACTTAAAGCCCTGAACCTCAATGTTTTTTAAATACATTTATCAGCCCTTGTTATTGTTTATATGCTTTTCAAGTACTGCATTGGCCGCAAGCTGCTGAGCTGCTTTCTTGCTCTTGGCAACACCCGTCTCGGAAATCTTCCCGTCCAGGACGGCTCGCATCACATAGTCCCTGTCATGTGCGGGACCCCGTTCTTCTACAAGCTCATATTCAAGAGTCATACCGTGATCCTGCGCATATTCCTGAAGTATAGTCTTCGAATCATCAAATCCGATCTTCTTTTCGTAATCGGTCAGGACAAATCTTCTGATAAAAGAAGCGGCGGGCTCAAATCCACCGTCAAGATATATAGCACCGACTATGGCTTCAAATACATCGGATATTATGGAATCCCTTCCTCGTCCCCCGGATGAATCTTCACCCTTTCCAAGCAGTACAAACTTTCCAAGGTCAAATCCGGTCCTTGCACAATACGCAAGCGTCGGTTCACATACAAGAGACGCACGAAGCTTTGTAAGTTCCCCTTCATGCATGTCGGGATTTTCCCTGAACAGAAATTCACTGACGGTAAGCTCAAGTACCGCATCTCCCAGAAACTCCGTTCTCTCATAATCATCATGCTTGTTGAGCTTGAGCTCATTGACATAAGAACTGTGAGAGAGCGCTTTTACAAGAAGATCGCTGTCGCGAAAATCATACCCTATTAGTTTTTGAAGATCTTTGTATCCTTCGATTAGATTCGTAAGATGTTCCTCCGTATCATCAAAAGAGTTCCGCATATCCGGAACTCTACCGACCTGACATAAGTTTTATGATGCCCCGATCAGCTGATGGCATTCTTAATGGCTTCTACCGCATCGGAAACAGTAACGATCGATTCGGCATTATCGGCATCTATCTCGATGTCGAATTCCTCCTCAACACCCATGATGATCTGATAGACATCAAGAGAATCTGCTCCGAGATCATCAATGAACTTTGTATCCATAGTGATCTCGCTCTCATCCACATTAAGTACCTCGGTAATGATCTTCTTAAGTTTTTCGAGTTCCATGATACAACCCCTTTCTATTCGTCCTTTATTATTATCTTGTCAGCTATCTTTTTACCGATATTCTGCGTTTTAAATGACTCACACTGCTTGATGGCATTGGATATCTCTTTGTGAGTCGCATTTCCGTGAACCTTGACCACCAGTCCGTTAAGTCCGAGAAGCGGTGCTCCGCCGTATTCCGATGCATCAAACTTCTTAAGCAATGTTTTGAGCGACGGCTTGATCAGCATTCCGCCGAACTTTCCGCGATAACTCTTCATGAGTTCTTCCTTGATGGAGCCGAGCATCATCTTTCCGACGCCCTCATACATCTTCAGTATCACATTGCCCACAAAGGCTTCGCATACGATAACATCTGCTCCGCCGTTAGGAATCTCTCTTGCTTCGATGGATCCGATAAAATTGATATCAGGGCAGTTTCGAAGGAGCGGGAATGTTTCCTTGACGAGCATATTCCCCTTTTCTTCCTCTACGCCGATGTTTACTATAGCAACTCTCGGATTCTTAACTCCGAGAACATTTTCCATATATATCGATCCCATCTTGGCAAACTGCACCAGATGAGAACTTCTCGCATCAACATTGGCGCCGCAGTCTATTATGAGCGATACGCCTTTCTCGGTGGTTGAGGGGATGAGCGGAGCAAGAGGAGGTCTCTCCACGCCCTTGATCCTTCCCACGATAAGCTGACCGCCGGCAAGTATAGCACCGGAAGATCCCGCCGATACAAAAGCATCCGCCTGTTTTTCCTTAACAAGGTTAAGTCCTCTTACTATTGAAGAGTTCTTTTTACGCCGTATGGCCATAACGGGAGCCTCATCCATTGTAATGACTTCATCGGCATTTTCAATGAGAAGACGATCAGCAGGATAACTTCTGCCTTCAAGTTCACCTTTTATGGTCTCTTCCTGACCGCAAAGTGTTATCTTTATGGAATCGGAATCATGAAGCGCTATAAGCGCTCCTTCGATTATCTCCTTCGGGGCATTATCCCCTCCCATTGCGTCAAGTACTACGTGAACCATTCCGTTCCTCCTCAAATCCTATAATACTATACAGGACATGATAATAAAAATCAAATAAAAAAACCACGGGATTTCCCCGTGGTTCAAGCGTACAAAAATCAGTCCTGGCTGATGATCTCTTTCTTATTATAAGAACCACAAGCCTTGCATACTCTGTGAGGAACCATAAGGGCTCCGCACTTGCTGCACTTTACGAGTGTAGGAGCGCTCATTTTCCAGTTCGCTCTTCTTTTATCTCTTCTTCCTTTGGAAGATTTATTCTTAGGACAGATCGACATTACTCACACCTCCCTTTACGGATGTCTTTAAAACGTACTTGTCAAGTATAACGAGAGCGTACATATTTGTCAACATAAAATTTTACAATAAAAGGACGTGTGGGCCCCTCCTATCTACAGCAACTGTGCCTGGACGGCGGTAAGCGCTACTACACCGACGATATCATCCGCATCACAACCTCGTGACAGGTCGTTGACCGGACGTGCAAGTCCCTGGAGCATCGGACCGTATGCTTCTGCCTTTGCAAGCCTTTCAACAAGCTTATATCCGATATTTCCCGCATCAAGATTGGGGAATATGAGCACATTTGCCATTCCGCCGATCTCCGAATCGGGTGATTTATGTCTTGAAACAGCGGGAACTATTGCCGCATCAGTCTGCAGTTCTCCGTCAAGAAGGAGCTGAGGATACTTTTCCTTTGCAATAGCGGTCGCATTTGCAACCTTATCAACGAGCGGGTGCTTCGCACTGCCCTTTGTGGAATGCGACAGCATCGCGATTATCGGCTTTGCTCCGACAAGCGATGTGAAGCTCTTTGCGGATGTATTTGCTATGCTTGCAAGCTCTTCCGCAGTAGGATCCTGATTAAGGCCGCAGTCCGCGAACAGGAACGTTCCCTTCTCTCCGAATTCGCAGTTCGGTACATCGAGGATAAAGAATCCTGAAACAAGATCGACACCGGGTGCCGTACGAAGGATCTGAAGCGACGGACGAAGCACATCGGCAGTTGCGTGGCATGCACCCGCGACCATTCCGTCGGCATCATTCATCTTGACCATCATGACACCCCACATGAGATTATCGGTCTTAAGCCTCTCCCTTGCCTTTTCAAGTGTCATGCCCTTCTTTTCTCGAAGTTCAAAGAGTTTCTGAGCATATTCCTCAAACTTGTCACTCGTCTCGGGATCTACGACCTTGACCTTGGACAGATCAAGTTCCAGCCATCTGGCGCCGTCCATTATCTTCTCTTCCTTACCTATCATGATAAGGTTGGCTATACCCTCTTCAAGTATCTTGGATGCCGCGATCAGCGATCTTCTGTCATTGCTCTCCGGCAGTACTATTGTCTTAACGTCCTGTTTTGCACGTTCTTTTATGTTTTCAATAAAATTCATGGTGATACCTCCCGATGATTGTCAGTACCTGAATTATACCCCTGCTTTATATTATTATCAATTCCCTCGAAAAATCATGTACCGGGTCTTTCCCGAATTTGAACGTGCATGCCATATCATAAAGATTGGATGCTTTGATATCCTTACCGAAATAATAAAGTGCCTCATCATCAAGAATGGATCCGGCATCGCCTGCTTTGCTTATGACAGGCAGCACACATGATTCTTTGATCAAAGACAACAGTCCCGATGCCGATCTTCGAAATCCCAGTATCCTTATGTAGGATACAGCGCAATCCTCAAGATCGGACGGATAATCTGATTTTCTTATATCAAGAAGGATGTGAAGAATCGCCCTGTATATCCTGCTCCTTGTATATTCCTTGGAGTGAATGAGGCTCACAAAGCCTTCGTAATCCTTGTATCTTCCGATATTTGCCCTGATACGTCCCGCTATATTTGACGAGACATCCATATAATCCGTCAGATCACACTCTCCGTCTTTTTCTCTTTCTATGACACCTGATATGACAGTGTACAGCTGAACGGACAGATCGTCAGAAAAGACGGGGAATCCTTTATCTCTTATATCTGCAAGGTTTCTGTAAACGTATTTCGGGATCAGGTAAGTAAAATCTTCCTTATTCGCAGCTTTTCTCCTGACGGTCAGTGCCGACAGGCTGTTGTCGCTTCCGTCAAGATGATCGCCGCCTATTCGTTTGACGCAAACAGGCTGTATATCCGAGCCGAGTATGTTAAGAGATTTGATGTATCTGACCGCGAGCATGTCATTGGATGCGAATTCGTTTCCCGTGACCATCGCATATGCTTTCGCATACGATACACCTTCACGGAGCAGTTTCGTGATCTTGAATTTCTTCGAGCTGTCCGAGTTTTCTCCCTGTGACAGTATATGCAGCCCCGGATCGTTCTCTTCCCGAAGCCCCGCACATGATCTTAAAAGTTCAAGATCACCACATTCGGATCCGAAACACAAGAAATCAACACACCCCAGATCAACGGCAGCCGAAACACCACCGAGGGCAAAATAATCCGCCGAAGCAGTTGCGTACATCACGGGCAGTTCTATTACAAGATCTGCTCCTCCTGCAAGTGCCATGGCGGTCCTTGAGTATTTATCACATATGGCCGGAAGTCCGCGCTGAACAAAATCTCCGCTCATGATCGCAATGACGTAATCCGCTCCGGTGATCTGCCTTGCTTGGCGGAGCAGATATTCATGACCGTTATGAAATGGATTGAGTTCACATATACAGGCGCAGACCTTCATAACTACCTCAGTTTTTGAAACTGTGTATCGGTGCGGGTATCCTTCCTTTTCTGCTTATGAATTCTTCACATGAAAATCCGTTGACAGCCATTACGGGCGCATGTCCGAGAAGTCCGCCGTACTCGACAGTATCTCCGACTTTCTTTCCTTTTGCAGGGCACAGACGCACCGCCGTGGTTTTCTGATTGACCATTCCTATGGCCATTTCATCGGCTATAATGCCGGCGATCGTGAATTCGCTAGTATCTCCGGGGATCGCTATCATATCAAGTCCGACCGAGCATACGCACGTCATTGCTTCAAGCTTCTCTATAGTAAGCGCACCCGCACTTGCGGCATCGATCATTCCCTGATCCTCCGATACCGGGATGAATGCACCGCTAAGTCCACCCACATAAGAACTTGCCATTACGCCGCCCTTTTTTACCTGATCGTTAAGCAGCGCAAGTGCCGCCGTAGTTCCCGGCGCACCGGCATATTCCAGTCCCATCTCACACAAAATATCGGCAACGGAATCACCGACAGCAGGAGTGGGAGCAAGTGATAAGTCCACGATACCGAAAGGAATATTAAGTCTCGTCGATGCTTCCTTGGCAACAAGCTGTCCCACACGCGTTACCTTAAACGCAGTTTTCTTTATCGTCTCGCACAGTTGTTCAAAGCCTTGGCCTTTTGTACCTGCCACTGCACGCTTTACAACACCGGGACCGGATACTCCGACATTGATCACGGCATCTCCTTCCGTCACGCCGTGAAATGCACCCGCCATGAACGGGTTGTCATCAGGCGCATTACAGAACACGACAAGCTTTGCCGGTCCGATGTCCGATTTTTCAGATGTTTCCTTGATTATCCTGCCCATCAGTCTGACGGCATCCATGTCTATTCCGCATTTCGTCGATCCGACGTTTACTGATGAACATACAAGATCAGTCGTGGCAAGCGCCTGCGGTATCGACTTGATAAGCGCCTTATCCGCAGGAGTCATCCCCTTTGATACAAGTGCAGAATACCCTCCGAGAAAATTAACGCCGACCTTCTTTGCCGCTCTGTCGAGCGCCTCTGCGATCTTAACAAAATCCTCCGGGCATTTGGCCGCACGTGCGCCGACAAGAGCGATCGGGGTGACAGATATCCTCTTATTGACGATCGGTATACCAAATTCCAGTTCTATCGCTTTTCCGGTGGAAACAAGATCCTTTGCGACCGTGGTTATCTTGTTGTAGATATTATCACAGAGTGTATCCAGATCATCCGATACGCAGTCAAGAAGGCTTATCCCGAGCGTTATCGTACGAACGTCCAGGTTCTGCTCTTCGATCATCTTATTCGTTTCATTTACTTCAAATATATTTATCATGATCTGTCCTCTAAATGCGGTGCATCGACTCAAATATCTCCTCACGCTGGCAGTGAATGACCACTCCGATCTCTTCTCCGATCTGCGCAAGCTCAGATGCGACATCATTAAAAGGCTTGGACGATTCATTCATATCAGCGACCATCATCATGTTAAAATACCCGTTAACTATGGTCTGCGATATATCCAGTATGTTGATCCTGTTGTTGGCAAGATATGTACATACTTTGGCTATGATACCGACAGTATCTTTTCCCACTACAGTAATGATCGTTTTTTTCATAATATCCTCCGGGGTTTCGGTTTTATTTATATCGTGTTAAGCGACTACCGTTATCGGTTCCGATACTTCACATCGTTTTGCAACTCTTATCTCAAAATCCGACGGATCGTATTTGCAGTCATCCATCATGATCTCGAGGCGCACGGCTTCATAAGCCAGTTCGGCAAGATTATTCTCGGCAGAAAGGTGGCCGAGCATTATCGATCTCATATCATCATGGAGAAGTCTGCAAAGAAGTCTTCCGCAGTTTTCGTTTGACAGATGTCCTCTGTCGGAAAGGATCCTTTGTTTCAGTACATAAGGATATTTACCGACCTGAAGCATGTTCACATCATGGTTTGCCTCGAGGAACAATGCGTCAAGTCCCGAAAATCCTTCAATGATCCTGTCCGTATATGTCCCAAGGTCAGTACACACTCCGACCGAAACCTTACCGCTTGCAAGACGATATGCTACGGGCTCGTTGGCATCATGACTGACTTCTATCGGTCTGACATTTATATCTTTTATGGAAAAATCATTATACGCAGCTATCTCATTAAACAGCGACGTATCTATCGCCCCGAGATATTTCTGCTGCATTATGCCCTCGATAGTACCTTTTGTCGCATACATCGGTATGCCGTATTTCCTTGCGAGCACCCCGACAGATGCGATATGATCCGAATGCTCATGTGTTATGAGCAGGGCATCCAGTTCATCCGTTTTCAGTCCGATCCTGTTAAGGCCTTCTTCGATACGTTTGCCGCTGATACCGGCATCGATGATAACATGAGTATCATCCGTCCCCACGTAGATGCAGTTTCCGCTGCTCCCACTTGCAATGCTGCATA
>CADCPL010000138.1 GCA_902803305.1 uncultured Lachnospiraceae bacterium | reverse complement strand
GAAAAGACGTATGTAAATACGTCTTTTCTTATGTTAAAATCTTGGTTATGAGTGATCTGGCACTGACAAGAGAAATACTGATGCAGGTCGATAAGCCTGCAAGATATATCGGACATGAAGTGAACGCAGTATACAAAGACCCGGAGAGCCTTATCCGGTTCGCCATGTGTTTTCCCGATCTGTATGAGATAGGCATGTCACATCTCGGAATACAGATCTTATATGATATGCTCAATTCATATGATGATGTATGGTGTGAAAGAGTATATTCTGTATGGACCGATCTTCATGCAATAATGAAGGAAAGAAATATCCCGTTATTTGCACTTGAATCGCAGGATCCGATCAAGTCATTTGATTTTCTCGGTATTACACTTCAATATGAGATGTGCTATACCAATATGCTTCAGATCCTTGATCTTTCCGGGATCCCGTTTTATGCAAAGGATCGGCGCGAAGATGATCCGATAGTGATAATCGGAGGTCCTTGTGCATACAATCCCGAGCCTGTGGCTTTGTTTTGCGATCTTGTATACATAGGCGAAGGCGAGATCAGCTACAGAGAGCTGATCGATCTGTATAAAAAATGCAAAGCATCAGGTATAAGCCGAAAGGAGTTCTTAAGACAGGCAGGCTGTATCCCGGGGATATATGCGCCTTTATTTTATGATGTCGAATATAACGATGACGGTACGATCGGAAGATTTTACCCGACAAGCGATGAACTGCCGACTGTTATAGAAAAACAGATCGTTTCGGATCTTTCGGATACTTACTATCCCGTTAAGCCTGTTGTTCCTTATATCAAAGCCACTCAGGACAGAGTGGTCCTTGAGATACAGAGGGGCTGCATAAGAGGATGCCGCTTCTGTCAGGCGGGTTCTGTCTATAAGCCGATAAGATACAGAGACGAAAAGAAACTTGAAGAATATGCCCGTGCAATGATCGATAATACAGGTCATGAGGAGATCTCACTTTCATCGCTTTCTTCTTCGGATTATCCCGAACTTGAAAAGATATGTACCTTTCTTATAGATGAATTCTCTAAAAAGCATATCAACATATCTCTGCCTTCACTTCGTGTTGATGCGTTCTCGCTTGATGTGATGAATAAGGTTCAGGATATCAAAAAGTCGGTCGTAACTTTTGCTCCTGAGGCCGGCAGTCAGCGGATGAGAAATGTAATAAACAAAGGACTTACCGAAGAGGATATACTTGAAGGCTGCAGGCAGGCTTTTCTCGGAGGCTGGACAAGAGTAAAGCTTTATTTTATGTTGGGACTGCCTCACGAAACAGAAGAGGATATGGAAGGTATAGCAGTTTTGTCGAACGAGATAGCAAAACTGTTTTTCGATACTATTCCGAAGGAACTGAGAAGAGAAAAGGTATCAATCGTGGCGTCGACGTCATTCTTTGTTCCGAAGCCGTTTACTCCTTTTCAATGGGAATCCATGAATAAACCTGATGAGTTCAGATATAAGGCAAGCGTAGTGAACGCTGCGATGAAAAGTCAGTTGAATCCGAAGAGCATACGATATAACTGGCATGCCGCAGTCGTATCGGTGCTTGAAGGGATATTTGCAAGAGGAGACAGAAGACTTGCACCCGTTCTGGTAAGAGCATATGAAAAAGGTTGTATGTTTGATGCGTGGACCGAGGAGTTTTCTTTCACACCATGGGTCGAAAGCTTTGAGGAGACAGGTTGTGATCCCGATTTTTATTATGCAAGACAACGATCGTTTGATGAGATCCTGCCGTGGGATCATATAGATATAGGCGTGACAAAGGAATTCTTGAAAAGAGAAAGCATTAATTCTCAAAATGAAATCGTCACGCCGAATTGCCGCGAAAAATGCAGCGGATGCGGCGCCGCGCGCTTTAAATGCGGAGTATGTTATGAAAGTAAGGCTTAGATTTTCAAAAACAGGAGCACTTGTATATATCGGTCATCTGGATGTGATGAGATATTTTCAAAAGCTGTTTCGGAGAGCGGATATTCCGGTAAAATACTCCGAAGGCTTCTCGCCGCATCAGATACTCTCTTTTACACCGCCTTTGCCGCTCGGAATGGAGAGCTTCGGAGAGTATGCGGATGTAGAACTGATCGACGCCATTTCATCTGAAGATGCATTAAAAAGTCTGGAGGCAGCGTCGGTTCCGGAAATACAGATATCATCATTTAAACAGCTCCCCGAAAAATGCGAAAATGCCATGGCTTCGGTTAAGGCTGCAAGATACACGGTAAAAGCATGTATGAGCGATGCGCAGAAAAGAATAAATGATTTCCTGTCAAAGGAAGAAGCTTTGGTAATAAAAAGATCAAAAAAGAGCGAAAAGACGATAAATCTGCGGCCTCTTGTCTATGAACTGTGTGTCGATCCGGCAAATAATGACATTGAAATGCTCATCAGTTCGGGAAGCACGGATAATATAAAGCCCGAACTTGTGATGTCAGCGCTGTTTGGCGAGCAAGCCGATACTTTCGCGGAAAAGGATCTTATCATAAAAAGACTGGATCAGTATACCGTTGTTGACGGCTTTGTATCGCTTGATGATATCGGGCAGGTGATAAAATGATCGATAACAGAGCAGTGTTTACAAAGTATGAAGATAAATATGTTCTGATGCACATATGCGGTAACAGCGCAGAGCATATATTTGTTTATGACAGCCCAAACTGCCTGCAAACAGGCAGCATTATAAACTGCAGGGCAGAAGAGACGGCAAGTAACATAGGAGCATCCTTTGTAAGGTATGAAAAAAACGGTAAGGGATTCATCAATAAGATGATAAAGCCCGAGACCGTACTTCCACTCCAATACAAGAAAGAAGCCTATAACGAAAAAAAGGCCACATTTACTGATAAACTGACTATAGAGGGTGATCATGCGGTTGTTATGACAGGGGATGATTTTGTAAAAGTTTCTTCAAAGATCCCGGAACCGGACAGGAGCCGTATATATGAAGTGTTCTCCAAACGGCCTGAAAATGAACACTTGGGCATAATAATCCGCACGCTGACATATACCGGAGAAGACGGCATTGAAAAAGCAAAAGAAGAGATAGAAAAGATCAAAAATATCATAGAAACTATATACGGAAAAAGCAGTCACGTACCCGCATATACAGTATTATATTCACCGATCCCGGAATATATAAAGGATATGCTTTATCTGTCGGGCCTCGGGATTGAAGAGATAGTAACCGATGCGGCTGAAATAAGGGATATACTTGACCGGGAATACGAGCACGTATCCGGGCCGGTCAAGGTGACTGACCGGGTCGGTCTCAGATTTTATGAAGATGATCTTATCAATTTGTGCAATCTTTATTCATTTAATGCTAAAATATCTGAGGCATTATCACGCAAAGTATATCTTAAG
>CADCPL010000137.1 GCA_902803305.1 uncultured Lachnospiraceae bacterium | reverse complement strand
GAGCGACTCCGTCATTTCGTCAATCTCTTCGTCCATGAACAGTACAATGAGTTCCGCGCGCTCACGATATCTTTCAATGTCTTCTATATTTCCGTGGCAAAGACTTGCGGCAATACCTTCCGACTGGATCTTGGATACTATGCTCTTAGCCAGAAAACTTTCCGATCTGCACACTACCAAAACTTCACCGATCTGCGTTTTGTTATCCATGTTTCCTCCTGTAATACGTCAGGCTCCGTCCCTGATCGTCATTTTAATACCATCCCAATCAAGCTTCATGAGCATGTCTTCTATCTGTTCGATCATGCTACGATCATCTGCCGACAGATCATATTTCTTGAGGTCATTAAGCAATTCTTCCATCATACCGTAATCCATGCTCTCTGCTATCTCCGATATGGTAAGGATCGCTTCGGCGCGCATGTCGGAAGACAACACCCTGGGCCTTATCCTCTGCTCATCAAACGCTTCAAGTTTCTTATCAAGCGCTCTGTACATTTCGATGAGTCCCGGAGTTTTTTCTTTTATGGCATCCGTGTCCCCTGACTTACCATCCGCCTCAAGATCCGCGGCTAGTTCGGATAGCTCCTTGGCGCCTATTATCCTTGCCGAACTTTTCAGAGCATGTACTTTTATGGTGTATGCTTCGATATCCTTCTTCGAAAACAGTTCTTCGATCTCGTCAGCCTTCTTATCCGCAGTTTGATGGAACACCTTAAGCACTGACAAAAATCCCGGTATATCTCCGCAATTTGATATTCCCTGATCGATATCTATCTCCGAAACGCCCGTGAGCCATCCCGGAATACCGCCACGCTCATTCATGATAAAGTCTTTGTCGTCATCTATCATCGAGACCATGACATCGGCAATAACGGGATCAAAATGTTTACCCTTGCACCGGATGATCTCGGCTCGAACCACCGCCTGATCTTTCGGCTGCGAATACGTTCTCGTACTCGTCATCGCATCATAGCAGTCGGCAACACATATGATCCTTGCCACCTCCGGTATGTCCTCTCCGGCAAGCCCGTCGGGATAACCGCTTCCGTCGTATTTTTCATGATGCGATCTTGCGGCCGTGCGAAGCTGCGGCATATCGTTTATGTTTTTAAGTATCTCGTAGCCGATGACGGTGTGCTGCTTGATGCGCGCAAACTCTTCATCGGTGAGTTTCTCCGTCTTGTTGATTATCTCCTCGGGTATGCCGATCTTTCCGATATCATGAACAAGTCCCAGTCCGTATATCATATCCTGATACTCCGCACTCTTGCCCATTCTCTTTGCGATCTCGGCCGAATACGCGGCTACTCTTTCCGAGTGACCGTTCGTATAATGATCCTTGGCATCAACCGTCCGCGACAGCGCCAGCATCATCTCCCTGTTGATACGCTCTGCCCTGTCGGTCTGCCTTGCGACTTCTCCCTGCAGATTCTTCTGATACATATCAAGTTCGATGATGTGCTTACATCTCTGAATAAGAACCTCGGGAGAGAAAGGTTTTCTGATAAGATCGGATGCACCGTTCTTGAAAACGAGTACTTCCTTTTCCCTGTCCTCATCTGCGGTAATAAACATGACAGGAATGTCTGCCGTATCATAATCCTCTTTGAGTTTCTCGAATACTTCAAATCCGTTCATGCCGCTCATGTTTATATCAAGGAGTATGAGCGCCGGACGTACCTTTTCCGCAACGGATACAGCTTCGCTTGCGTTCATGCAGCTCTCGACCCTGTATATGTCTCCGAGTATCTGCCTGATGGTTGTGCATATGATTTCATCATCATCAACGACAAGTATCGTCTTCTCAAGCTCACCCGGACGGTCCGTCACAGCAGACTCATCAACAGGACGGATCTTTTCCTTTGGAAGATACGATCTGATCAATTCTTCAAGATGCTTTCCGTCCACAGGCTTTGACAGATAATCGGCAAACCCCGCGTTAAGATACATTTCCCGTGCACCGGACACGGCATTTGCAGTAAGCGCGATACACACCGGCAGATCCGGAATTTCTTCCTTTATAAGTTTGAGCGTCTCAATTCCATCAAGCTCCGGCATCATATGATCGATGAAGACGATATCGTACTTTTTTCTCTTAACAAATACGAGTGCTTCACGACCGGATGTCGCGGTATCGACATCGATCAGCGTTTTTTTCAAAAGATTCCTGATAACATCAAGATTGACCTCGGTATCATCAACAACAAGGATCGATGCATCCGATGCATGGAACAGTTCGTGATATTCCGCAATGCTTGATATCTCACTCTCATATCTGGACAGATAATCTCCGACAGGACTCCACTTTACAACCTTTTGTCTGATCGAAAACGAAAAAGATGATCCCTTGCCGTACTCGCTTTCAACCTTCAGGCTGCTGTCCATAAGTGCGAGCAGCTGTCTGACAATGCTCATGCCAAGCCCTGTTCCCTCGACATTTCTGTTCCTGTCCTCTTCGATCCTCTCAAACGGAGAAAACAGCGAGTCCATGTCCGACTCTTTCATGCCTATTCCGGAATCCGAGATTGAAAACTTAAGATCTATCTCATCATCCGAGCATTTCTCGTATCCGAGTTCAAGTCGCACAAAACCTTCCTCGGTATACTTGACGGCATTTGTGAGCAGATTGAGCGCGATCTGCCTGATCCTTATATCATCACCATACAAAACGTAAGGTATGTTGCTGTCCACATCTATCTCAAAGCTCAGACCTTTTTTACGCGCACGTTCGCGTATCATGTTGCTCACATCACCTATAAGTGACGAGAGTTCATACTGAGTCGGCAGTATCTCCATCCTGCCTTCTTCGATCTTGGAAAAATCAAGTATGTCGTTTATCAGTGACAGCAGCGTTCTGCCGGCAGTCCGTATATCATGGGCATAAGAGAGGATGTTCTTCTCGCGGCTCTCGCGCATTATCATCTCATCCATTCCGAGCACCGCATTGATCGGCGTCCTTATCTCGTGAGACATATTGGCAAGGAACGTTGATTTTGCCTTATTGGCATCATCGGCGATCCTCTTCTGCTCTTCGAGCTGCTCCATGTAGTTATAATGATCGGTATCATCCGAAAGACTGTAAAGCGTCCCCGCATTATCTCCACCCACCGAGAGAGGTGCGCAGGAAGCGGAGTATATCCTGTCATTCATCCTGATCGGACTGCCGGATGATATGGCTTCACTGAGCCTGTCTATTACTGAGCCTGTTCCGTCCTCTATTTCCGGAAAAAGTTCAAGCGCAGGCTTGTTATGAAACACAAGCGTTCCGTTCTCATCTACTGCGAATATCCCTTCAGAGAGTTCATCAATGATATATTCTCTT
>CADCPL010000136.1 GCA_902803305.1 uncultured Lachnospiraceae bacterium | reverse complement strand
TCAGTGAACGATAACCGGGGTTCCGACGCCGACCATGCTGTAAAGCTGCAGAGCCTGATCGGAAGGTATGTTGACGCAGCCGTGAGATCCGTTGTGCATGTATATGTCGCCGCCGAAGCTCTTGCGCCATGATGCGTCGTGGATACCGCAGTTTCCGGCAAAGCGCATCCATCTGTTAACCCATACGTGCCATGTAGGACCGGTCAGGTATTTGCCGGGGATACAGCTGTTGATCTGGAAGAACCCGCGGGGAGTGCTGTGTCCCGGACCTCCGGTCACACAGGGGGTCATGAGAACGGGTACACCGTTAACGAAGTAGGTGAGAACCTGATTATCGATACTCACGTCAACGTATGTCGGACCTCCGACGGGAGTTTCTCCGACAGCTGTTTCTGCGATAGCAGCCGCAGGTGCCATCGCCTCGTCAAATGCGAAAACATCAGACGGCAGAAGAGTTATAGTAGCTACAGCAGCCATAACTGCCGCACAAAGTTTAAATGTTTTTTTCATAATATTCTCCGCTTCCCGGAATCGGGCCGGGATCCCGAATCAACCATGTCTTGGATTTGTCACCATGTAATCATAACTTCAGAAGCCGCAAATGGCAACAGGATTTTTGCGGGTAGCGGAAAAAACTTAATTTATTTGTTGTTACCTTTCGATAACCGATTTTCCGAGCCACTTTTTCCTGTACCAGTAATACATGACGATCAGTCCCCTGATCAACTCATCAACAGCTGTTCCGGCATAGACCCCTGCGACGCCGACAATGTATATATAGATCATGGAATACGGACGCATCTGCTCCGACCGCATACTCGTCAAAGTGGCTCAACATGAGAGTATCCACATTGTTGAGCATCGTATTTAGGAAGAGTTCGAGGAACATCGGCCCCGCCAGTATGAGAAGCGGCGTATTTTCATCTATTGTTATCGATCTTTTGCTGCTCATGAAAAATCAGTTTATTGCATTTTGGGGATGGATACCACTCGTTTTTTGATAATCGGGGTATCAGATTTTGCATAACCGGTTTCAGGCCGTCGGTTTCGTTGAAAAACGCCGGTTCCTATGGTAAAATTTTATAATCACTTTATTCGGGAAGGGTTATTGATGAATCAGAAAAACAACGAAAAATTCATAGCGTTCATCACAACTATCGCAGGTCTGGGACTGATAGTGGAAAATTTCCTTATGGGATGGGAATACTGGGTTCCGGTGACAACACTCATCGGTGTTGTTATGATCTGGATCGTCAATACCACAGACCGCCTGGACCGGGATATGCGCCAGGTCTTTTATATTACGGTAGCGGCTTTGATGGTGTTCTATCACGGGATCCACAAGAGCAGCCTGTTTGATATCGCTCTTACCGTCTGTCTTGTAATGACAACCTACTCGCTGTTTGATCGCATATATATGATGAATATCCTTCTGGCAGAGTATTTTGCCATTTTGTTTAACCATCTGATCAACATCCCCGGAGGACAGCAGGTGGTATTTGACCGGCAGAATGTATCAAGACTCCTGCTTCATGTGGCGATAGTCCTGTTTATTTATTTCACCTGTACGAGATCGATCAATGACAGGGTGGATGAAGCGGAAGAGATGAAGATAAGGGATGAACGTGTCAAAGCGAATGATGCGAGCATGGAGGATTTCCTTTCCAACATATCCCATGAGTTCAGAACGCCCATCAATGTCATAAGCGGTATGTCGGATCTTCTGATCAAGAAGGGCGCGGGCAGTGAGGCCGCAGCGATAAAGAAAGCCGGGATAAGGCTGGCATATCAGGTCGAGGATATCCAGGACTATACCGAGTGTAAGAGACAGAAAGTATTTCCGGAAGAAGATAACTATATGTGTACATCGCTCATCAATGATGTTGTTACGGGATTTCGACAGAGCGATAATGCAAGGGATCTTGAGCTTGTTGTTGATCTGAACCCGCAGACACCGGCCATGCTCAGAGGCGATATCAAAAAACTCCACAAGATATTCAGACATCTTCTCGATAATGCGATCAAGTTTACGAGAGTCGGCGGTGTATATGTAAAGATGTATTCGGAACCTGCGGATTACGGAGTAAACCTTTGCATAGAAATGACGGACACCGGAAAAGGAATGAGCAGGCAAGCGATTCATGCAATAAAGGAAGGAATGTATCAGGCAAATAGAAAGAGAAATCGAAGTTCGGGCGGTATCGGACTGGGGCTCTTTATTGTCCACGGGTTTGCACACAGGATGGGCGGCTTCGTCAAGATCGAAAGCGAAAACGGGGTCGGAACGACGGTAAGGGTCACGATCCCGCAAAAAGTTGTCGATCCCAAACCATGCCTTGCACTGACCGATTCGTTTGACGGATGTATCCTGTTCCACGTCAGACCCGATAAATACAAAGTTCCCAGGCTTCGTGATTTTCACAGGAGTATGGCCGCTAATCTGGCAACCGGTATCAAAGTGCCGCTGTATCCGGCCGAGACGGTATACGAGGTGGAACGGCTTAAGACTAAGTTAAATGCAAGTCATGTGTTCATGGGGCAGGAAGAGTACGAAGAAAACAAGGGTTATTTTGAGGAACTGGCAAAGGAAGACATTGTGGTAGCGGTATCGGCCAATCAGGGATTCAAGCTGCCGGAAGGAAGCCGTGTAATGCTGTTGCCCAAACCCCTGTATGCATATCCGATCATAAAGATACTTAACGAAGGACGAAGTGCAACGGATATGGACGGAAATGAAAGCGCCGAAAGACCCGTATTCAAAGACGTGAAGGCGCTCATTGTCGACGACGAGCCGATGAACCTTGTTGTGGCCACTTCGCTCTTTAATGATTATGAGATGATCATCGATACGGCCGGAAGCGGAAAAGAGGCCATACAGAAATATCGCGACAATGATTATGATATCGTGTTCATGGATCATATGATGCCCGAGATGGACGGAGTAGAGGCCATGAAGAAGATCAAGGCAGTTGCTGTCGATACGCATAAAGAGGCGGTCGTTGTCGCACTCACGGCAAATGCCGTTTCAGGTGCAAGAGAAATGTTCATCAATGAAGGTTTTGACGGCTTTATAGCAAAGCCGATCAATATTGCCGATTTTGAAAGAGTTGTGCAACGTGTACTTCCCGAAGCGAATGTAAGGGGAGGTAACAGAGCATGAAAAAGAACGGACTGATCAGAAGCGTTATAGACGCGATCAAAGATCACAACAGGGATTTTTCGGAACGCATGTTCCTGATATTCACGATCATAACCGAGATATCTGTGACCGTTGCGCTCATTGGCGACTTTTTCATCGGAGAGAGTAAGGGTGAGATAATAACCATAGTCCTGACGCTGACTCTGGTTCCTATATTGACAGTGATCTGTCTTCGCAGGGATAAGTTAAAGTTTGCCATAAGATTGATCTCCATCGGTCTGGTATTTGTTATAGTACCTTCGCTTTTCTTCTTCGGAGGAGGCCTTAACGGAGGAGGCTTTTTGTGGATCATCTTTGCCTTTACATACATCGGACTGCTGTTGACGGGAAGATGGAGAACGGTCATGCTCTCGCTTCTCGTGTTCGTATCCCTTGTTTGTTATCTGCTGGCATACTATTTTGACACACTGCCATGGGTACATACGTTCAAAGAGTATTATGTTGATTCGTTCATTTCCGTCGTACTTGTCGGAATGGTGTGCTTTGGAATGACGATGGCACAGGGCATTCTGTTTAAGGGCGAGAATGACAGGGCACGCAAAGAAGCCGAGAGGGCGGAAGAACTTACCCGTGCCCAGAACAGGTTCTTCTCGAGCATGTCTCATGAGATCAGAACCCCCATCAATTCGATACTCGGACTTAATGAACTGATACTTCGCGATGAAGACGCTACGGATGATATCGTAAGAGATGCCAACGGGATACAGGGGGCGGGTAAACTGCTCCTGGCTCTTATAAATGACATCCTTGACTTCTCCAAGATGGAAGCCGGAAGCATGGATATAGTCCCTGTTGATTACAAAATAGGGGACATGCTTTCGGAGATAGTAAACATGATATGGCTCAAGGCTCATGATAAAGGCCTGGGATTTGAAGTTAACGTCGATCCGGAAGTTCCGATGGTACTGTACGGGGATGAAGTCCGCATCAAACAGCTGATCATAAACCTTCTCAACAATGCTGTGAAATATACGAAAAACGGACATATCGAACTGCGTGTCGAGAGCAATGATATAGATAACAAAACTACCGAACTGACAGTGTCCATTGCAGATACCGGAATGGGTATCAAAAAAGAGGATATCCCGTTCCTGTTCGACGCGTTCAAGCGTGTTGATGAGGGAAAGAACCGCCATATAGAAGGAACCGGACTGGGCCTTTCCATCGTAAAGCAGCTCGTCGAACTGATGGACGGTACGATCACCGTCAACAGTGTATACGGAGAGGGATCTACCTTTACATTTGTTGTCAGACAGGGAATCACCGATAATCAGAAGGTCGGTGAACTTAACATACACAACCAGCAGACGGGCAGGAGAAGCAACTATGAGAGCAGCTTCCTGGCACCCGAGGTCAGCATCCTGATCGTTGATGATAACGAGATGAATCTTGAGGTGGAGAAGAGACTGCTCTTGGAAACCGATATGAACATCGATACGGCAAATTCCGGCAGGGAAGCGCTTGAGATGAGTCTGAAGACTCATTACGATGCCATATTTATGGATCATCTCATGCCGGGAATGGACGGCATAGAGTGCCTTGAACAGCTCAGAGATCAGGCGGGCGGTCTTAACAGGAACACTCCGGTCATCGTTCTTACCGCAAATGCCGGCAGCGAGAACAGGGATCTGTATAACAGAGCGGGATTTGACGGATATCTGGTAAAACCAGTTTCCGGCGAAGCCATGGAGGAAATGCTGATCCGCCATATCTCAAGTGAGAAGATCATTCTCAGATCTGTAATGGTCGGAGATGATGAAGAAATACATACTTCCGAAAAATATGCGGAAAAAGCTCCTGTCATCATTACGTCCACCAGTATGTGCGATCTGCCGGATTCCGTGGTCAGGAAGCTTCATATACCGATACTTCCGTTCGTTATCAGAACAGACGAAGGTATATTCAAGGACGGTGTCCATATGGATGCCAACGAGCTTATAAGACATATCAGCCAGGGTAAGGAGGCAACATCTGCTCCGCCGGATGAGGCTGCATATACGGAATTCTTTGCCGATGTTCTCAGGAAAGCACATCATGTGATCCATATTGCATTGACAACAAGCATGAGTAAGGACTATCCCAGAGCCTCTGAGGCGGCAAAATCATTCGATAATGTCACGGTCGTAAATTCCGAGTGCCTGTCAAGTTCCACGGGACTGCTCGTGCTCATTGCCTGTAAGCTTGCACAGCAGGGTGTTGCGGCTGCGGATATAGTAGCCGAGCTTGAAGAAGTAAAATCCAGACTGCGATGCAGCTTCGTCATAGATACGACCTCATACATGTACTCAAAAGGACTGATCAGTCGAAGGCTGCACAGGATCGCGGAAGCCCTTAATCTTCATCCGATGCTCAGCTTCAAAAACGACAAGGCGGGGATCGGAGGAGTATGGCTCGGGCGGACAAAGAGAGCTTACAAGAGATACATCAGCAGGGCAATTCCGCCGGATTCGGTTCCGGACTCGGATATCGCATTCGTCACATATGTCGATGTGTCCGGTGAAACCCTCGAGTGGATAGCGGAAGAGATAAGGAAGACAGCTTATTTCGAACATATCGTATTTCGGCAGGCTTCGGCGGCCATATCGTCCAACTGCGGTCCCGGAGCGTTTGGGATACTGTATATGCTGAAATCAAACAAATCCTACAATATCGCATCGTTTATCAAAGATGAGAAGGATGATACGTCGGAGTCGGAGGAGACAGAAGAGACAGAGGTTTATATAGCGGAAGATGTCGAAGCGGAAATTGCCGCTACGGAGGTTGATACCGATATAGCTGAGGCCTCGGACACCTTTGAAGAAACTGCGGCTGACATACCTGACGCATCGGGCAAATGGTACGAACAGCTTGACTGTATCGATGCTCAGGTTGCCATTAGGAACAGCGGCTCCGAGGATGCGTTCAGATCGGTACTTAAGATATTCTATAATTCCATCCCGGATAAGCATGAGGAACTTGAACAGTACTACATATCGGGAGATTGGGAAAACTATACGGTCAAGATACATGCCCTTAAGAGTTCGGCAAGGCTTGTAGGAGCGCTTGAACTCGGAGAGATGGCCGAAGCACTCGAGATGGCCGGTAAGGGAGATAACATCCAGTATATCAGGGAAAATCATGAGGCGGTGATGGAATTCTACCTGAGTTATAAGGAAGCTCTTTCACCTGCTTTTGCCGGTGGTGATACCGGAGCCGGGGAAGAAAAGCCGGGCAAACCCGTCGCCGATGCCGACCTTATGGAAAGCATTTATGAGGAACTGCGATATGCGGCGGATGACATGGACTGCGAGAAGGTCGAGACGATCATGAAAGAGGCCGGACAGTATGCGATCCCCGATACCGAAAAGGAAAAATTCGACCGTATAAGAGTTGCGGCAAAGAATCTCGATTATGACGGGATACTGGAAGCACTCGGATAACGGAAGTATAAAAAGGAGGCGAATGAATGGAAGCGTTAGCACAGGAAAAAGTGGAAAAACTCCTGCGCGGAGAAATTAAGTACACATCATCAAATCTTGCCCTTAACATGCTGATATCCAAAATGCAGAAGAGGATACAGGCAGATCCCGCAAACATGGAATCGTGCATAAAGGAAATGGATGAATTCTTATCAAAGTACCCGATAGTTGCAAAGGTGGATCTCGCAAATATCATGGCACTTTGACCCGGTGCGATCATAAGGAGGTATTAAAATGCTTATTACGCTTAAAGAGACAGTGGGGCTCATAAACGACGGAAAGATACTGCATATAGCAGCAGATGATTCGCTTCTTGCAAAGCTTCCGAAAGGAAAATGGATCGGCGGGACGACGCCTTATTTCATGAGTGAGGAAGGCGGAATACTTACAAAGGACAGACTCTTTGTCAATGAGATAGATTTCGCGGAAGAGATCAGGATAGCGACTTACGGTAAGTATAACGTTTTTCAGATCGTGGAGGAATGCTACGACAACGGACTTACGATGCTTATCATGCCGTACGGATCCGAGGTTGCGGCCAAGTATTCGAAGGAAGCTCCCGATGTTGAAGAACTTCTCATGCATCCGACGATAGGCTGGATATCCGGCGCAGATCTTGAGGCGGGCGGCCCTTTTAAAGTATATGACGGAACAAGTGCTACGGCTTATGATGACAAGGCTGTGGTAATGTACATAAAGCTTCCCGAAGGAAAATCGGCCATGATCAATATGGTGAACATCTTCTCGGATGACAAGACTGATCCCGTTATCAGGTTCGATGACAATGATCTGAGTGTCACAGACTGCACCGTAAACGGCCAAAAAGTCAACTTCGCGGAGTATATAGAGAAGAAAGGTTTTGACAACAGGATGCCGCTTGTTGCGGATCATAACGGATCATATATCAATACGTCGATCAAAGCGATAGAAAACGGTACGGTAAGTTTTTATGCACCCGTATTCAGGAACATAGAATATCGTTTTGCCACGAAGTTTGAAGATTATGCATCTGAATTCAAAAAGAAGATAGATGAAGTGGGAGCACACGCTCCGGTATTTTCCTTCAACTGCATACTGAATTATCTGTACGGAGATCTAAACGGAAAGAAGACTCCTCCGTATGCAGGTCCCGTTACATTCGGTGAGGTGGCATATCAACTTCTCAATCAGACACTCGTATACTGTGAGATCTTAGGATAGGATATGGAAACAGTCGTAAGGATAAATGACGCCGCCAACGGATTCGTTTGGGGTACTTTCGGTCTGGTATTGCTGCTTGGGACCGGACTGATATGTACCGTGATCACGGGATTTTTCCCTGTGACACATCTTAGACACTGGTGGAAGAGTACGTTTGCAAATATCAAAGGAAGTGCCCGTATCATTAATGATGCGGGTGCATTGTCGCAATTCCGTGCTTTCTGTACGGCACTTTGTGCCGTCATCGGAACCGGTAATATCGCCGGAGTATCGACCGCGATCTGCGTGGGCGGACCCGGTGCCGTGCTGTGGATGTGGGTCGCGGCTTTTTTCGGGATGATGCTCAAGTACTCCGAGATCGTGATGGGTATGTACTACAGGAGACGCAATTCCGAAGGCGCATGGTCGGGTGGTCCGATGTATTACCTGCAGGACGGTCTGGGGTCCATAAAGCACTGCAAAAAGCTCGGTAAGATCCTTGGTATACTGTTTTGTATATTTACCGTACTGGCATCGTTCGGAATAGGAAACATGGGCCAGATCAATAAGATCACGATCAACTTTCAGTCCACGTTCCTTTCGGACGTAGAGAGTGAGATGCTTTTCGGGGTTTCCAAGGTCAACCTGATGATAGGGGTATTTTTGATGTGCGCTATGGCAACCATACTGATGGGAGGATTCAGAAGAGTTGCGGCAGTTTCGGAAAAACTGATACCGTTCATGGCGATAATGTATATAGCGGGTTGTGTGGTAATGGTACTTATCCATGTCAGCAAAATACCGGAGATCTTTTCGGCGATTTTCAGGTTTGCCATGGGGCCCGATGCGATAAAGGGAGGCGCTGCCGGTACGGCAGTACAGCTTGCGTTCGGTACGATCAAGAACGGATGCAAAAGAGGCGTTTTTTCCAATGAAGCGGGACTCGGGTCCTCCGTTATGGTCCACAGCAACAGCTGCGCCAGAGAGCCGGTACGGCAGGGAATGTGGGGAATAGCAGAGGTATTTCTTGATACGATAGTCATATGTACGCTTACGGCTCTTGTTGTACTGGGATCAGGTGCCATAGATCTTACAACGGGAATGGTATACGAAGGAGTAGATGATTCAACGCTTGTTGCCAAGGCCTTTGGCGCCACACTCGGAAGACCGGGAGAATGGTTTGTGGTGCTGGCCATTACACTTTTTGCCTTTACAACGGTACTCGGATGGTCGTATTATGGGGCAAAGGTTACGGAGTATCTGTTCGGCGTCGTATGTGCCAAAGTATACCGTGTCGTGTTTGTTATGCTCATCGTGCTCGGTTCGGTCATGGAATCGAATCTGGCGTGGGATATATCCGATACGTTTAACGGTCTTATGATGATCCCTAATCTTATCGGTATACTTGTGCAGATACCGCTTATCATAAAACTGACAAGAAACTATATTGACAGAAGGATAAAGGGGAAAGATATCGCCCCCATGCTCTCGTTTAATGCCGATATCCGGCAGGAAGCGATGAATGCCATTGCAAAGGGCGCGGACTGATATAATACCCATTGCCGGGAGGAGTATTATGGCTACCGAAGTGAAAAATGTCGCGATCGTTGTCTTTCAGTACAGCGTCGTCGTAAAAGGTATCGAAAGGAAGATGACAGGGGCATATAGCGTTGAGGTCATAGAAGACTTCAGCCTGATCAAGGCCCATGCTCCGAATACCGATGTATTTGTTATATATCTTCCCGAAGATGTTGCCGAAGACACGCTCAAACTGGAGAAATTCAGACATATCGTAGCAGATATAAATGAGGCCGGCGGAAAGATGCTCCTGATCGGAGAGAGCAGATTTCATCGCGAGCTCCTGATGTTTGTTCCCGTGATCAAAAATAATATATGGCTCGATCGTCCGGTTGAGATGGAGGTGCTCCAGCCTGCGATCGAGAAGGCATTTACGAGTGCTACAGGCGGCGCAAAAAAGAGGATACTCATAGTGGATGATGATCCCTCTTATGCCGGAATGGTAAGAGAATGGATCAAGGATGAGTATCAGGTCGATATTGTAACAGCAGGCGTGCAGGCGATAAAATTCCTGCTCAAAAAAACAGCGGATCTCATACTGCTTGATTATGAGATGCCGGTCGTTGACGGCCCCCAGGTGCTGCAGATGCTCCGCGAGGAGCCCGAGACCGCAAATATCCCTGTGATATTCCTGACGGGTATCGGAACAAAAGAGGCGGTTCAGCGCGTTATGGCGCTTAAGCCTTCAGGATATATACTCAAAACTACGACAAGAGATGACCTTCTCATTTACCTTAGGGAGAAATTGTAATGCGCAGCGGACGGTTTAAAAGAAGAGTACTCGTTGTTGATGACGAGATGATCAATCGTGAGATACTCGCCAATATGCTGGAGAGTCAGTATGACGTGGTATGTGCCGGGAACGGCCGGGAAGCTCTTGATGTACTCGGAGAGAGCGG
>CADCPL010000135.1 GCA_902803305.1 uncultured Lachnospiraceae bacterium | reverse complement strand
GAGACAACACGAGAAGAAATCGATAAAACAGTAGCAGTTCTTTCCGATGAACTGCCGAAACTGCGCAAGTACAGTCGTCACTAAATAAGCAAAAAGGTGCAGATATGAAATACCAGACTTTTTTAATAAAATATGCAGAGATCGCGGTCAAAGGTAAGAACCGTTACATTTTCGAGGATGCGCTCATACATCGCATGAGGCAGGTGCTCAAAACTGTTGACGGTGATTTTGCGGTGTCTAAGACTCAGGGCAGGGTCTATGTGGACTGCAAGAGTGATTATGACTATGATGAGGTGATAGCGGCGCTTCAGACCGTATTCGGGATCAATGCCATTTGTCCCGTTGTCAAGATAGAAAACGAAGGATT
The DNA here is from genome assembly GCA_902803305.1 of uncultured Lachnospiraceae bacterium. Taxonomy (GTDB): domain Bacteria; phylum Bacillota; class Clostridia; order Lachnospirales; family Lachnospiraceae; genus UBA2868. The sequence goes on along the minus strand of CADCPL010000135.1, from coordinate 21,208 downwards.
CGAAAAGCTGACGCAGGCGGTTCTTCGGTATGTCGATGATGAGTATCCGGATAAGAACAGGACATTCAAGGTGTTCGCAAGACGTGCCGACAAATCATTCCCGGTACGCTCGACACAGATGAACGAGGAGCTGGGCGCATCGATCCTTGAGGCGTATCCGGAGATGAAGGTCGATGTTCACAAGCCCGAGATCGAGCTGTATGTCGAAGTACGCGAGAACATATACATATATTCAAAGCAGATACCGGGACCCGGAGGAATGCCGCTCGGTACAGGCGGCAAAGCGATGCTGCTCCTGTCCGGAGGTATAGATTCTCCCGTAGCCGGTTATATGGTTTCAAAGCGAGGCGTCAAGATCGATGCGGTTTATTTCCATGCGCCTCCTTACACGAGTGAGAGGGCAAAACAGAAGGTAGTGGATCTGGCCCGTAAGATATCGAAGTATACCGGGACTATCTGTCTTCATGTGATCAATTTTACCGATATACAGCTGGCCATATATGAAAAATGCCCGCATGAGCAGCTGACGATAATCATGCGCAGGTACATGATGAGGATCGCCGAACAGATAGCACTTGAGAATGACTGCCTTGCTCTTGTTACCGGCGAGAGCATAGGTCAGGTGGCGAGCCAGACGATGCAGTCACTTGCGGTCACAAATGAAGTATGTACGCTCCCTGTTTTCAGACCGCTCATCGGTTTTGACAAGCAGGAGATCATTGACGTGTCCGAAAAGATCGATACGTTCGAGACGTCCATTCTTCCGTATGAAGACTGCTGTACCATATTTGTGGCAAAGCATCCCGTAACGAAGCCTGAACTTAAAGCGATCAAAAAATCGGAAGAAAGGCTTAAGGACTGCATAGATGAGCTTATGGCAAAGGCTTTTGAAACTGATGAGGTGATCAATGTCATATAGGAAGAGGATACCGGCAAAGGTTCTGTTTCTTATATGTGCCATCATAGGGGCTGTATGCTTTGTCGGCATATACGGCTTCTGCATTCTCGATCCATCCAATACGGGATGGCTGTTTGACAATGATCATGATCTGCGCCAGCATTACATCGGCTGGTGTCATTTCAGGACTACCCCCTGGCATTTTCCTATAGGTCTTATAGATACACTTTCATATCCGAACAGCATGTCGGTGATCTACACGGATTCGATCCCTTTGTTTGCCGTTATATTTAAGATCATAAGCCCGTTCCTTCCGCAGATCTTCCAGTACTTTGGGATATTCGGGCTTATTTCGTTCATGCTGATGGGAGGCTTTTCGGGAATTCTCCTTCGAAGATTCATAGACAGTGATATTTGCTGTATCGCAGGATCGGTCTTTTATGTTATCAGCGCACCGGTCATACAGAGGATGTTTTATCATACCGCCCTTGGCGCACAGTTTATAGTGATAATTGCAATGGTGCTGTGGGTATATAACGATGTAATAGATTCGGATGTAAAGCGCACCGTATACTGGGGACTGCTCGGGTTTGTGTGTGTCGGGATCCATTCGTATTTTCTGCCCATGGCAGCCATGTTCCTTCTGGCGGTCGTATTTACACAACTGGTAAAAGGAAAACACTATGTAAGGTCATTCCTGCCTTTTATATCATTTTGCGCAGCGGGCCTTCTTAATCTGTATATACTGGGAGCGTTCTATGGTGGGACATCCGCAGAAGGCTACGGACTCGGGACGTTTGGCAGCAACCTGAATACGTTCATCAATCCGTGGGAGATCGGAAGTATCCTGCCGAGGCTGCCTCTGCAGAATGATTTTCAGTATGAGGGAATGGCGTATCTGGGTGCGGGCATATTGATGCTGTTTGTGATCGTTGCGATCGGAATGGTATTCCGCATGGTGCGGAAGGTCCCGGAAGAGTCGTTTCACAGTGACAGGATCTACGGACGGGTAACCATAGTGCTTGCTCTCGTCTCTTTTGCGATAGCGGTGTTTCCCAACATATCCTACAACGATATAAAGATAGTGTGGTTTCCTCTGCCGCAGATCATCAGCAGGCCGATGTCGATCTTTCGCTCAAACGGGAGGCTGATATGGCCGGCCATGTATATACTGATGACGTGTGCGATCAGCTTTACCGCATACACATTCAGGCATACAAAGATCGGGGTCGCGGTGATATTTTCGGCGCTCATACTCCAGATAGCGGATATGACGCCTGCTTTTGCGGGAAGGTACGCAGTCTATACAAGCGAGCACCCGATAAAGACCGTTTGGGATGAGGGTGAGCCTGCAGAATTTGTTTCCGGACAGAAAGAGTTCATCTTCCTGTACACGGATAACGATATCACGATGCAGACTGCATACTACGGGTATCTTCACGGGATGCGCCAGAACAATTATTATTTTGCAAGAGATATTGAGGATAAGATCACAGGTACGATCAAGTTGTACAACGCCGAGCTGGCCGGCGGAAACCTTAGGGACGGCGCGGTATATATACTCAGAATGAAGGATTATGAGAAGGACAGAGAATTCTACGATGATCTGGATGCGGATATGCTAAAGTCTTTTGATCATGTGATGCTAAAGGCAGTGGGTAGCGGGCAATAAAAAAGGACCACGCAAATGCGTGATCCTGTAAATGCCTGTATATTAAACAGTATACTGGCTGAGAACCGACATAACGTCATCGGCATTTCCATCTGTGTGGATGTTAAGGTCGATGGGCTTGGAAAGATCCAGGCTGAAAATACCCATGATCGACTTAGCATCGATAACGTATCTGCCTGATACGAGGTCGAAATCGTAGTCAAATTTTGTAACGTCATTTACGAATGACTTAACTTTGTCAATTGAATTCAATGAAATCTGAATTGTCTTCATGAAAATTCCTCCTTCTCACATACATTTAACTTATTCTCTCTGTTTACGGGATTAATATAATTCCGGCAGGAGTAAAAGTCAATTCTTAAAAAACACCAAAAATACGGAGTTTTCCTATGAAAAAGGTAGCATTTCACAACCTCGGTTGTAAAGTTAATTCTTATGAGTTAGATGGAATTTCGCAAATGTTCCAAAAACGAGGTTACGAAATTGTAGAATTTGCACAAAAGGCAGACATATATATCGTGAATACATGCACGGTAACAAATATCGCGGATCACAAGAGCAGGCAGATGCTCAACAGGGCAAAGGCCGCAAATCCCGATGCCGTCGTGGTCGCGGTCGGCTGTTTTGTGCAGAATGATCCCGAAGCAGCCGTGGCGAACGATTCGATAGATATAGCCGTCGGAAATGATCACAAAACGGAGCTTGTGGACATAGTCGAAGAATATCTTGCGGGGGATGAGAGCCTGCCGGAGCGTAAGACTCTCGGAGGCAGGACGATAAGCGACCTTTCGAAAAAATGTACATATGAGGATATGACCATATCACGGACAAGCGAACATACCCGCGCTTATATGAAGATCCAGGACGGATGTGATCAGTTCTGCAGCTACTGCGCGATACCTTTAGCAAGAGGGCGCGTAAGGAGCAGGGACAGGGAGAGCGTTTTAAGCGAGGCAAAAAGACTGGCGGGGAGCGGATACAGGGAAGTTGTGATCACCGGGATACACTTAAGCTCGTACGGACTTGGGGAGAGCTATAACGGATTCGCAAAAGCCGGAAATACCAACGAGGCGCTTTTGAGCGTGATAGAGCAGGTATCAACTGTTGCCGGAATAGATCGGATAAGGCTCGGATCGCTCGAGCCGCGGCTTCTTACGGATGAGTTTGTGCGAAGGCTGTCAGCTGTTGATAAGCTCTGTCCACATTTTCACCTGTCACTTCAGAGCGGATCGGACAGCGTCCTGAAAAGAATGAACAGGCATTATACGACGGAAGAATTTCTGGAAAAGACAGAACTTCTCAGAAGTCATTTTGAGCACCCTGCGATAACGACCGACATCATAGTGGGATTTCCGGGGGAGACCGGGGAAGAATTCGAAGAGACGCGAAGGTTCCTTGATAAAGCGGATCTGTATGAATGCCATATATTCAAGTATTCCAGGAGAAAAGGCACTGCTGCCGACAGGATGCAGGGACAGCTGACAGATGCGGTCAAGTCGGCAAGATCGGCGATCCTCATTGAAGATTCAAATCGCAGGAAACGTGATTTTGCACGGTATTATCTCGGAAAGGAAGTGGAAGTGCTGACCGAAGATACCGAGATAGTGGACGGAAGCGAGTATACGGTCGGATATACCCCGCAGTACGTAAAGGCGATGCTCCCGGTGACGCAAAGCGGGCAGATAACCCGTATCTTGTGTTTTGACAAACTATGCGATACAATGCTAATAGGGAATCCATGCGAAACACCTTAGACTTTTATATGAGAGAGGAGTTATTATGCAGAATTTAGGAAACACCCAGTTTTTCAACGTTCAGACAGAGCCTGAGACGGGGGTTAAGGTTGTTCTTGAGACTGTTTATGATGCCCTGAATGAAAAGGGTTATAATCCTGTGAACCAGATAGTGGGTTACATCATGTCAGGAGATCCGACATATATCACGAGTCACAACGGCGCCAGGAGCATGATCATGAAGGTTGAAAGAGACGAGCTTGTGGATGAACTCCTGACATCATATATCAAGAGTAACGGCTGGCACTGATATGAGGATCCTTGGGCTGGATTACGGCAGCAAGACCGTAGGAGTTGCCATTTCGGATCCGCTTCTTTTGACTGCTCAGGGAGTTGAGATCATAAGAAGGGACTCCGAGAATAAACTGCGCAAGACCTGTGCCAGGATCGAAGAGATCATCGCGCAGTACGGCGATGTTGAAAAGATAGTACTTGGGTATCCCAAGAATATGAATAATACTATAGGAGACCGTGCGCGCAAGAGCGAGGAATTTGCAAAGATGCTTGAGCGAAGGAGCGGTCTTCCGGTTTTATTGTGGGATGAGAGACTGACGACTGTAGCGGCGCACAGAACAATGACCGAGACAGGTGTAAAGTCAGACGACAGGAGTAAATATGTTGATGAGATAGCAGCAATGCTGATCCTTCAAGGTTATTTGGATTATGGAAAAAATCAAGTTCACGACTGATGACGGCGAATGCGAATTCTATGTTATAGACGAGACGCGCATCAGTAACTGCAATTATATATTGGTTTCGGATTCGCTCGAAGATGAAGCCGAGGCGATGATACTGAAGGATGTGTCCAAGGAAAGTGACACAGAGGCTGTGTATGTTCCCGTGGAAGATGACGTGGAACTCGATGCCGTAGCGGGTGTCTTTGCCGAAAGTCTGGGGGATATAGATTTTGAATAACGGGAAACTGCGCATCATACCTCTCGGGGGACTGGACCAGATAGGTATGAACATAACTGCGTTTGAATATGATAACGACATAATAGTGGTCGATTGCGGACTGGCGTTCCCGGAGGACGACATGCTCGGAATCGACCTTGTAATTCCCGATACAACGTATCTGGAAGATAATATCGACAGAGTCAGGGGTCTCGTGATTACTCATGGACACGAGGACCATATAGGAGCGATACCGTATGCTCTTCAGAAGTTCTCTACTCCGATCTACGGTACCAAACTGACGATGGCTCTTATCGAGAACAAGCTGACCGAACATGAGATGATGGATATCACTGAGAGGCACGTGGTGTCTTTCGGACAGACTGTGAAGTTCGGGTCTCTTAAGGTAGAGTTCATCAGGACTAATCACAGCATAAGCGATGCGTGTGCTCTTGCCATAACATCACCTGTTGGAGTGGTAGTTCATACGGGTGATTTTAAAGTGGATTATACGCCGGTGTTCGGTGATCCGATAGATCTTGCAAGGTTTGCACAGCTCGGAAAACAGGGCGTACTTGCTCTCCTGTGTGATTCGACTAATGCGGAGCGTCCCGGCTTTACCAATTCCGAGAGAACGGTGGGCAGGGCACTTGATGCGATCTTTTCCGATCACGGAACATCCAGGATACTCGTTGCGACCTTTTCATCCAATGTGGACAGGGTCCAGCAGATCATCAATTCTGCCAGCCGATACGGCCGGAAAGTCGTCCTTGAAGGACGCAGCATGATAAACATCATCAAGACCGCCATCGATATGGGATATGTCAAGATCCCCGAAGGGATACTTATAGATATATCACAGATACGCGATTATCCGGATGACAAGCTCGTGATCATCACTACCGGAAGTCAGGGTGAATCGATGGCAGCTCTTTCCAGGATAGCTACGAGCATGCACAAGATGGTTTCCATCAAGCCCGGAGATGTCGTGGTATTTTCTTCCAATCCGATACCCGGTAATGAGAAGGCAGTGTTCAAGGTGATCAATGAGCTGAGCCTTAAGGGTGCGGAAGTAATATTCCAGGATACTCACGTGAGCGGCCATGCATGCCAGGAAGAGATCAAGCTGATATATACTCTCACCAAGCCCAAGTTTGCGGTGCCGGTTCACGGAGAACATCGTCATCTGATGGCGCAGAGGAGCATCGCGATCGATGTCGGTATACCGAAGGAAAATGTCAAGATATTGTCAAACGGACAGGTTCTGGAACTCGGAAGGGACTATGCCAAGGTCGTGGATGAGGTTCCGAACGGTGCGGTGTTTGTTGACGGACTCGGTGTCGGTGATGTGGGAAATGTGGTACTTCGCGACAGGCAGAGGCTTGCCGATGACGGTATAGTGATAGTATGTGTGACACTTGAACCGGGTACCAATATCGTGGTCTCGGGACCTGTTGTCATGTCGAGAGGATTTGTGTATATCAAGGAATCCGACGAGTTCATGCTTGAAGCAAAGGAAGTCGTGATAGAGGCTATCGAGAAGATCCAGGATAAGAATATCACGAGCAGGGTTAAGATCAGGGACAACATAAAGGATGCACTTTCGGGATTCATATGGAAGCGTATAAAGAGGAGTCCGATGATACTGCCCATAATAATGGAATACGAAAACAGCGAGGTATGATATGCTCGGCGATACACTTTCAAAAGCTGCAAGATCCGTTTCGGATGCCCTCAAACAGACCGAAGAGCACAAGGCTTATATGGAACAGAAGAAGATCATACGCTCGGACCCGGAGACAAGGAAGCTCATAGAGCGCGCGAGGTTCATCCAGGAAAAACTGATGGAGATCCCGGAAAGCGACCGGAACAGCGATTATGTCGATCAGCTTCAGGATGAGTATGAGGAACTGACGGAAAACACAGCTGTATATGAATACATGAGGGTTGAATCGGTGTATGTCACCATGGTCCAGGAAACGCTTGGGACCATAGTTGAAGATATAGATATAGATCTGTAGAGGAAGTAAAATGAACATTAAAAACTTGGCACTCGGATTCATGGGATTCATCGTGAGAGCAGCTATACTTGCGATCGCGATACTCGTGATATTCCGTATAGGACAGGAAGCATATGATTTCGGGTTCAGGATATATACCGAAGAGGCGATGAGTCCCGCACCCGGCCGTGATGTAGCAGTCACGATAGTCCAGGGTGATTCCACGATGGATGTCGGCAGGATGTTTGAAGAAAAGGGTCTTATCCGGGATTCCAAGCTTTTCTATGTACAGAAAAAATGTTCCGTTTATGATGCGGACATCAAGCCGGGATTTTACACGCTTAATACATCGATGACAGCGGATGATATGTTCGCGATCATTGCCGGAAGAAAGGATTCGGAAGGATCCGATGAGGATGAAGAGGAAGATGACGGGACAGCACTTTCGGATGTTCCTTTGAGCGAGGAATCTGCTCTTGATAAGGTTTCGGGAGACTGGGAAGGAACCGAGGAAGATCAGCTGCCCGAGGAGGAAGAACTGCATGATCCGTATGAGGAAGGTGCCGAGTCTGAAGGCGGTCAGGCAGAAGATGACGGTGGTGGCGGACAGTGATCACCGATGAGAGAACGGCAGCGTTCATAGAGTCCATAGGATGTCCCAATACCCCGTATCTTGAGGAATTGGAAAAGATCACTCGTGCCGACAACATACCGATGATCAGAAAGAGCGCCCAGAGCCTCATAAGATTCGTTCTTGCCGATATCAGGCCTTCTTCGATACTTGAGATAGGTACTGCGACCGGTTTTTCGGCGATCTTTATGGCCACATATGCTCCGGATGCTTTGATCGACACTATAGAGAATTATGAGAAGCGCATAAAGGTGGCAAAGAAAAACATTGCCGATGCGGGATTTTCTGACAGGATCAATCTCATCGAAGGGGACGCGCAGCCTGTCATAGAAGAGCTTGAACAAAAGAAAAGATCGTATGACATGATCTTTGTTGATGCCGCCAAAGCACAGTATATAAGCTATTATCCGGTGTGCAAAAAGATGCTCACCGAAGGAGGAGTGCTTTTATGCGATAACGTGCTCTTTGACGGAGATATAGTATTATCGAGGTTCGCGGTAAGAAGACGCGATCGAACGATCCATGCGAGGATGAGGGAGTTCCTTCGGACCCTTTCCGAAGATACGGAAATGGTGTCGACGATACTTCCGATCGGAGACGGGATGACGCTTTCCGTCAAGACTGGAGCGGGAGCAGATCGATGAGTAATGTAAAAAAACCTGAACTTCTCGTGCCTGCGGGCAGTCTTGAGGTGTTAAAGACGGCAGTCCGATATGGTGCGGATGCGGTATATATAGGCGGGGAGGCTTTCAGCCTGAGGGCCAAGGCAAAAAACTTTTCCACGGAAGAGATGGCCGAGGGCATAAGGTTTGCTCACGAAAACGGGGTAAGGATTCATGTTACGGCCAACATCTATGCTCATGACCGCGACATGGATGAGGCTGCAAGGTATTTTGAAGAACTAAAGGGGCTTCATCCGGATGCGATACTTGTTGCAGATCCGGGAATGTTTACGCTGGAGCGTGAGATATGTCCCGAGATCCCGGTGCACATCAGTACCCAGGCGAATAATACGAACTACAAGACATTTGAGTTCTGGCACAAGCTCGGAGCCGAGAGAGTAGTCTGTGCAAGAGAGATGACCCTTGAAGAGATAAAGGCGCTTCGGGACAAGATCCCCGAAGACATGGATATCGAATGTTTCATTCACGGTGCGATGTGCATTTCATATTCCGGCCGCTGCCTGCTGTCGGCATATATGACGGGCAGGAGCGCCAACCTCGGCGAGTGCACGCATCCGTGCAGATGGAAATATGCTCTTGTTGAAGAGCAAAGACCCGGAGAGTACATGCCGGTAGATGAGAACGACCGAGGTACTTTCATATTCAATTCAAAAGATCTGTGTATGATCGAGCACATTCCGGAGATGATCGGAGCGGGTATCAACAGCTTCAAGATCGAAGGCCGTATGAAGACGGCGCTTTATGTCGCGACCGTTGCAAGGACATATCGCAAGGCGATAGATGACTGGACCGACGATCCGCAGATCTACAGAGAAAACCTCGAGTGGTACAAGAGCGAGATCGCCAAGTGTACATACAGGAATTATACAACGGGATTTTATTTCGGAAGTCCCGGAGAAGAGTCCCAGATATATGACAACAGTACTTATGTGGTAGAGTATGTGTTCCTCGGGATCATTGAGGAAGTTACGGATGACGGCAGGATCAGGCTGACACAGAAGAACAAGTTCTGTGTTGGGGACACGATAGAGATCATGAAGCCCGGTGGAGACAATATCTTCGCCAAAGTGGAAAGGATCGAGAGTGAGGACGGCATCAGCCAGATGAGTGCACCGCATGCGTGTCAGGTGATTTTCGTCACGATCAACTGCATTGAGAGCGGTGGGACAAAAGTACAGGCCGGTGATGTTCTTCGCATGAAAGCATAAAGGAGAGAGTATGAGTTTATTATCTGTTATAGTTCCGTGTTATAACGAAGAGGCTGCCATACCCTTTTTCTATGATGCGATCGAGAAGATAAGGGGACAGTTCGGAGAAAAGTATCCCGACGTGGATTTCGAATATATCTTTATCGACGACGGATCTTCGGATAATACGCTTGCGATAATAAAAGGACTTCGGGAAAAGGATAAAAGAGTAAGATTTGTATCTTTTTCAAGAAATTTCGGAAAAGAAGCCGCGCTCTATGCGGGCTTATCAAAGGCAGCAGGCGACTATGTCGTGTGCATGGATGCGGATCTGCAGGACCCGCCTGAACTTATGATGGAGATGTATGAAGCCATCGTAAATGAAGGATATGATTCGGCCGCAACGAGAAGAGTCACGAGAAAAGGAGAGCCGAAGATCAGGTCGCTCTTTGCCAGAATGTTCTACAGACTCATGAACAAGATAAGCGATGTTGAGTTTGTTGACGGTGCAAGGGATTATCGGATCATGAACCGCAGGATGGTGGACGCCATTCTCGAACTTGGCGAGAACAACAGATTTACCAAGGGAATATACAGCTGGGTAGGTTTTAAGACCAAGTGGATAGAATTTGAAAATGTTGAGAGGATCGCAGGCGAGACAAAATGGTCATTTTTCGGACTGCTGCGGTACTCATTCGAGGCGATACTGGGCTTTTCTACAGCACCGCTCTCGTTCGTGATCACGCTCGGTTTCATCGTTACGTTCCTGGCTTTTGCACTCATACTATTTGTTGTTATCAAGACACTTCTGTACGGAGATCCGACAAGCGGATGGCCGTCAATGATATGTATCATCGTGTTCTTTGCCGGAACGCAGCTGCTGTGTACCGGAATAGTCGGCGCGTATCTCGGAAAGACATATCTTGAGACAAAGAACAGACCCATATTCATCACAAAAGAAGAGGAGTGATCCCTATTAAGATAAGTGTGATAACCGTATGCTTAAATGCTGCCCGCTTTCTTCCGGTCACGATCGAGTCTGTCCTTATGCAGGACTTTACTGACTACGAGTACGTGATAGAAGACGGCGGATCGACCGATGACACAAAGTCTGTTGTAGCCGGGTATTCGGACAGGTTCAGGGAAAAAGGGATCAGCTTTAAATACATCGTAAAGAGCGACAAGGGGATATACGATGCGATGAACAAAGGCGTTAGCGCCGCATCCGGAGAGTATATCAACTTCATGAATGCAGGAGACTGCTTTTACGATACGTCCGTGTTAAAACGCATATCAGATACGATCGAGGAAAACCGCGGCAGCAGACCCGCCGTGATATACGGTGACTGCGCGGTTTATGAATACGGCAGTTTTCATCTGTTTGCAAAGGATGCAAAGAAGATCACGCGATCTATGCCTTTTTCACACCAGTCGGTATTTGCAAAGGCCGATATACTGCGCGAGCATCCGTTTGATACAAAATATCGATACAGCGCGGATTATGATTTTCTGCTCACGGTAAATGACATGGAAGGCGGGTTTGCAGACTCGGGAGCCGTTATCTGCATCACGAATGCCGACGGACTCTCGAGCGTAAATTATCATGACACTCTTATGGAAAGTGCCGCAATCCAGGAGGCTCACGGAATTCATCAGGACCCGGAGATTCTTTCCCAAAAAGAAAAAGAACTCCGGATCAAGCAGTTCGTACTCGATCATTTCCCGGTATTCATAAAGAAACAGATCAGAAAAGCTCAGATAAAAAAGCGGGGTCAGAGCTTTGCAGCCGTGATCCCGCCGTGGTTTCACATATAGTCTGTATCAGATCGAATCAAGTGCCTGTGACAGATCCGCGATAAGGTCATCTGCATTTTCCAGACCTACCGAATAGCGGATAAGATCAGGTGAGATTCCTGCCTCGGCCAGCTGCTCATCTGATAACTGGCGATGTGTATGGCTTGCCGGATGAAGAAGACATGTCCTTGCATCGGCAACGTGAGTAGCTATCGTAGCCAGACGAAGCTTGTCCATGAACGCGATCGATCTGTCGCGACCTCCCTTTATCGCAAAACACAATACTCCGCATGATCCGTTCGGAAGGTACTTTGCCGCAAGGTCATGGTAATCGTCATCGGGAAGATCCGGATAGTGTACCCATGCGACTTTTTCATGTGCTTTAAGGAACGCAGCCACTTTAAGAGCATTCTCACAGTGGCGCTGTACGCGCACGTGAAGCGATTCAAGGCCGGTGTTTACATAGAACGCATTCTGAGGCGACTGTATACAGCCGAGATCTCTCATGAGCTGTGCGGTCGCTTTTGTGATATATGCGGCCTTTCCGAACTTCTTGGCATATACGATCCCGTGATAGCTCTCATCGGGAGTTGTAAGTCCGGGGAATCTGTCGGCATTTGCCATCCAGTCAAAGTTGCCGCTGTCTATTATCGCACCGCCGACGCTGATACCGTGACCGTCTATGTATTTTGTTGTAGAGTGTGTCACGATATCCGCACCCCATTCTATAGGTCTGCAATTGATCGGGGTAGCGAAGGTGTTGTCGATGATAAGAGGCACTCCGTGGCTGTGTGCCAGGTGAGCGAACTTTTCTATATCAAGTACAGTACATGTCGGATTGGTTATGGTCTCTGCAAATACAGCCTTTGTGTTGGGCTTAAAATATTTGGAAAGCTCTTCCTCGGACAGGGTCTGATCAACGAATGTACATTCGATCCCCATCTTGGCCATCGTAACAAGGAACAGATTGTATGTGCCGCCGTAGATAGCTGATGATGCGATAAAGTGATCACCTGCCGTGCAAATGTTAAATACCGCGAAGAAATTGGCTGCCTGACCTGATGATGTCAGCATTCCTGCAAATCCGCCCTCCATTTCGGTGAGTTTTTTTGCGGCAAGATCATTGGTGGGATTCTGGAGTCTTGTATAAAAATATCCCTCGGCTTCGAGATCGAACAGAGCGCCCATATCATTGCTGGTTGCATACTTCCAAGTGGTGCTCTGCCATATGGGAAGCTGACGCGGCTCTCCGTTTCCCGGTTCATAACCTGCGTGAAGACATTTCGTTTCAATATTCGTGTTCATGATAGCCCTCCTTTAGGCGTCTTTGATCAAGGCATATGATAGCAGATTTTTTTCATATAATGCAACCTGATATGATATAATTACAGCTGATGCGGCTACTGCGACGGGAGCCGTAAAGAAAAAGAATGATCCAAAAAGAAAGGACAGATAATGAAAAATCCTAAACGGGTAGTTAATTATATCAAAGATCATCTGAATGAGGTGAAGCATACGACGCTGAACCCCGAAGGGCCGGGCGTTGTGCGGATACACATGGTCCCACCCAAGTATGACGGACCTGAACCGGTAAACAGTGTGGTCATCCTCAACGGTCAGGATATCATTCCGATCAATGTTTCATGGGCAGTACTCCTGTCCATGCTCATCGATTCGATCAATGAATATCACGGAAGACCTATAAGTGACGAAGACACGAAGAGTATCATAGACAGCACGCTTGCGGCCTCACGCAAGGTCTATAGATTTATCCCTTCATTTATCATCAAAAAAGATATCTACAGGATAATGAACACCTTCAAGCAGATCGCATACGGCGAGAAGCCCGATGAGTATATTCAGTATATCAATATAGGCGATTACGCGGAGCATATGAGGGCACCGCACAGGATGGACCTTATGGTATCTGCGATGACAAAGAGCGGAAAGTGGAACTGCAATCAGTGCTGCGTTCACTGCTATGCCGCAGGTCAGGAGCAGTCCGGTGAAGAGGAACTGTCCACGCAGGACTGGAAAGATATAATCGACAAGTGCAGGCAGATATGCATTCCGCAGGTAACTTTTACCGGCGGTGAACCTACGATGAGAGATGATCTTATCGAACTCATCGATCACGCAAGATGGTTCGTGACAAGACTGAACACGAACGGCATAAAACTCACGAAGGATTACTGTGAGAAGTTGTTTGATGCATCGCTTGACAGTGTTCAGATAACTTTTTATTCAAGCGATAAGGAAATCCACAACAAGCTGGTTGGATCGGATGCATATGATCAGACAGTTGACGGTATAAAGAATGCGCTTGAAGCGGGACTCAATATCAGTATCAATACACCGCTTTGTACATTGAACAAAGACTATGCAAAGACTCTTGAATTCCTTCACGGTCTCGGTGTCACATATGTCACTTGCTCGGGACTGATCACAACGGGTAACGCAAGACTGCAGCAGTCCGAAGATCTGCAGCTTGGAAAGGACGAGATCAGGGATGTTCTGAAAGCTGCAGTAGATTATGCGTACGCAAATGATATGGAGATAAGCTTCACCTCTCCGGGATGGATCGATGAAGAATTCTTCCATGAAAACGGACTGACTGTTCCGGTGTGCGGAGCGTGCCTTTCCAATATGGCGATAACGCCCGGCGGAAACGTCGTACCGTGCCAGAGCTGGCTGACAGGATGTGATCTCGGAAACTTCCTCGGAGAGGATTGGGAGAAGATATGGTACAACGGAAAGTGCCGCAACAGAAGGGATTACTCGTCGCTGATGACGGGCCTGTGCCCCTTGAAGGTTTCCGAAGAGGGAGGTGCAGACAATGAAAAATAAGATAACCGTATTTGTAATTACTCTCCTTGCGGGAATTCTTTTATTTGCAACACCTGTCATGGCCGACACCGACAGGATAGAAAACTATACGATCACCGTGGATGTAAATGATGATGCCACGCTCGATCTGACTTATCATATCGACTGGAAGGTGCTTGATTCGGGATCCGGAATAGGACCTCTTACATGGATGAAGATCGGTATCCCGAACAGCCATGTCATAAAGACCGAGGGCCTTAGCAGCACGGTAGATCACATCAATCAGTCGGGCAACTATGCAGAGGTATATCTTGACAAGAGCTACTACGAGGGAGATGTGGCAAGCGTTGATTTTCTCGTGGTTCAGGACTATATGTATCAGGTAGACAAACTGAAGGAGGGTGAGACTGTATATTCCTTCACTCCGGGCTGGTTTGATGATATCAAGGTCGATAATCTGACGATCAAATGGAACAACGATAAGGCGGTCGCATTTACTCCCGAGTGTTCCATCGAGGGAGATTACAACGTATGGACCACGAGCCTCGGAAAAGGAGACCGATATACCGTTACGATGACGTACCCGAACGATGCGTACGGGTTCGATCTGTCCAAGAGCCAGGAATCAAATGAGGGAGGCGGGATAGGAGATACGATAGAGACCATCATCGGCGGACTGTTCTGTCTTATCATGAGCGTAGGCTTCTTCGCATTCCCGATCCTTATCGGGTATTTGTGCAACCGCGGTTTCGGCGACAATAAACCTACTATAACCAAGACTACACGTGTCAAGATAACGTATTTTGATTCATGTCCGGGATGCGGCGCGCCGCGAAAAGAAGGAGCCAAGTTCTGCGAGTACTGCGGAAAATCACTTGTTAAGAGCGAGGAGAAGATCACCGATGAACAGCTGAAGAAGGAAGAAAAAGCAGCTGCGGCATTTACCAAGAACGGAGAGTACCGATACGGATCATCGCCGAACACGTTTATCAGGGTTACGTCCATGAGCGTTCCCAATCCTCACTATCATGCGCCTTCATCACGTTCGAGCGGCGGTCATCACAGTTCATGCGCTCACAGCTCGTGTGCGTGTGCATGTGCGTGCGCATGTGCAGGCGGCGGAAGAGCAGGTTGTACGACAAAGGATTTTTATAACACGGATCTTAAACTGGCATCACTTGCCAGGGCACTTGAAATAAAGAAAGCTGATAAGGGACCTGATGGAAAAGAAGATAAATGACATCATTTCGGAAAAAGCAAAGGCGATCGACGCGATAATAGATGAGTTCCTTCCGAAAGAAGAGGGCCTTGCAAAGACCGTCATGACTGCCATGAATTACAGCATTCATGTCGGAGGAAAGAGACTCCGTCCGATGTTCATGCAGGAGACATACAGGATGTTCGGTGGAGCCGATGAAAAGATCGTGCACCCGTTCATGTCCGCGATTGAGATGATACATACGTATTCGCTTTGCCATGATGATCTTCCGGCAATGGATAATGATATGATGCGCCGCGGCAAGAAGAGCACGCATGCAATGTTCGGGGAAGCAATGGGTATCCTTGCGGGTGACGCTCTTCTGAACTATGCGTTTGAGACTGCATTGTCCGCTTTTGATCTTATTACCGGAGATGAAGAGATACAGCAGACAAAGCGTATAGCAGCTGCACTTCGCATACTTGCCGATAAAGCCGGGATAAACGGAATGATAGCCGGACAGGTTGTTGATATAGAGTCGGAAGATGCACCAAGCGAAGTAACAATGGATACGATAAGATTCATCCATGAAAAAAAGACCGCTGCCATGATAGAGTCTTCCATGATGATAGGAGCAGTGCTTGCAGGTGCCGGTGATGAAGAAGTAAAGACCATGGAAGAGATCGGCTCAAGCGTCGGTCTGGCATTTCAGATACAGGATGACATACTCGATATAACGGGTTCGGATGAAGTGCTTGGAAAACCCACGGGAAGCGACGACAAGAATAACAAGACTACATACGTGACGCTTGTGGGGCTGGATGAGGCAAAAAACGATGTCAAAAGGATATCCGAGAGTGCGATGGAAAAGCTTTCGGGGCTGCCCGGAAGCAGCACCGAAGCGGGAGTTTTCCTTGCGGAACTGATAGGATATCTTATT
This sequence comes from uncultured Lachnospiraceae bacterium, assembly GCA_902803305.1. Classification (GTDB taxonomy): domain Bacteria; phylum Bacillota; class Clostridia; order Lachnospirales; family Lachnospiraceae; genus UBA2868. Next base: position 4,692 of record CADCPL010000135.1, on the reverse strand, counting down.
GTTAGGGACAGGTAGATTTGGTATAATATTTTATTGGTTGATCGCAATTTCTGAACAGAGGAGATGTGAGAATTGCCTAAGAAGATTGCTCTTTTTTCATGCGGATGGGCTTTTGATCTTCTTCATGATTATGCAAAGGGAGCGGTAAAGAGAATACAGGGACTGGATGTGGACTTATATATGTTTATCTGCTATCCGCCCTATGTAGATGATGAGATACTGAAAGTCGGTGAACTTAATATATTCAATCTTCCGAATATGGAGGATTTTGACGGTGCACTCGTCATAGGAAATGCCATAGATCATGAGGGCATGTATGAGACCATAATCAAGAGGTGCAAGGATGCGGGTATCCCGGTTGTTTCGACAGGCCGCAAGAATGAATATGCATATTTTGTCGGAAGCGATAACTATGACGGTGCCAGGAGTCTGTATACACACATTGTTGAAGAACACGGCATAGAACATCCGCTGTTCATCGCAGGAAATGCCAACAACGACGATTCGAATACGAGATACGAGACGCTTTGCCAGGTGCTCAGGGAGCATGGTATCTCCGAGGATAACGTAGAGATATTTTTCAGTTTGTGGGAGCCGAAGCTGACGGTAGACCACATACACAGAAAGTACGGAGAACAGAAGCAACCGCTTCCGGATGCATTCGTATGTGCAAATGATAACCTTGCAATTGCGGTGTGCCTTGCGCTTGAAGAGATCGGATATGAAGTACCGGTCGATACGATAGTGACCGGCTTTGACAACGATTACAGCGCTGAGATATACAGCCCCTCGATCACGAGTGTTGATCAGAGGTTCAGGGATCTCGGTGCATATGCGATAAGACTTCTTCTGGACGTTATAGAAGGAAATGAACGCAACAGAGAAGTGTACATAGGATGCGAGCTGTTCCAGAGCGAAAGCTGTGGCTGCAAGAGCATAAGAGACCTTGATTATCTTCGCCGGTTGCAGGGAAAGAACGTGTTCTATGAGCGCATGATGACAACGATATTTGAAAGAAACGTCAGCCTGATCGAAGGAGAGGTCCTTGCCGGAGCAACATACGAAGAGTTTGAGACAAACCTGAGAAAAGTGCTTTCGTCGGATACAACATTTATCGGAAAGTCATTCCATATCGTTCTTGAAAAGAGTTTCAGGAAATCCATGACAAACCTGGATACGGTTTTCCGGACAAAAGGCTACAGCAAGACCATGAATGCGGTATTCTCGATGGAAGACGGCAAGACGATGACTTTTCCGGAATTTGAGACGAGACAGCTTGTGCCGTACATTGATCCGAACAAAAAGAACCGTGTATTTGTCTTCGTGCCTATACATGAGATAACCGAAAACTACGGGTACATGATCTTCTGTGATAATGTGGACATTGTCGCGAACAGGAATCATCTGTTTGAATTCATGACAAGGTTCAACACTATAATGTCCAAGGTCAGACAGAATCTGAGCCTGAGAGTCCTTAACAAGAAACTGATCGAGCTGACAGAGACCGATACGCTTACCAACGTCAAGAACCGTGCGGCATACGCCACAAAAGAGGGTGAGCTTAATTCCATTATCAAGTCGGGAACTCATATGAACTTCGGTATCGGAGTATTTGATATCAACAATCTGAAGAAGATCAATGACAGTCTCGGACATGAGGCGGGAGATGCATATATCGTCAACTGCTGTCAGCTTCTTTGCAAGACGTTTAGGAACAGTCCCGTATACAGGATAGGCGGCGATGAGTTTGCGGTCCTGCTCATGGAAGAAGATTTTAAAAACCGTGATGAACTTTTCCTGAAGATGAGGGACAGGATGAAAGAGATCGCATCGCAGGATCCCGCGCCGGAGGAGCGAGTGTCCATTGCCGGAGGTATCGCGGTGTTTGAAAACGGAAATGACCTTAAAGTCGCTGATGTATTTACAAGAGCCGATGCGGCAATGTATGATGATAAAGTAGAGATCAAAAAGATACTGTAAATTTTTCTGTGAAAGAAGAGGGTTTGCTATGAGGTTAGTTACAAGATCGGATTTTGACGGTTTGGCATGCGGAGCACTGCTTCTCGAGGCGGGCATCGTGGATCATTGGAAGTTTGCGCATCCGAAGGATCTTCAGGATGGTGTGGTTGAGATAACGTCTGATGACTGTCTGGCCAACGTTCCTTTTGTTGAGGGAGCCGGACTCTGGTTCGATCATCATTCGAGCGAAGAAGAGCGTAACCAGCTCGAAGGAAGATATAAGGGAAAATGCGACAGCTCTGCACCCTCATGCGCAAGAGTCATATATGAATACTACGGGGGCAAAGAAAAGTTCCCTCAGTTTGATGATCTTATGGTTGCGGTTGATAAGGTTGACTCGGGTAATCTTACGATAGATGAGATACAGAATCCCCAGGGATGGATCCTGGTAGGTTTTCTGATGGATCCCAGAACCGGACTCGGAAGGTTCCGTAACTTTACGATAAGTAATTACCAGCTCATGGAAAAGCTTCTGGTGGCTTGCGCAAAGCTTTCCACGAAGGAGATACTCGAGCTTCCCGACGTGGTCGAGAGGATCGAACTGTACGAGGAGCAGACAAGGAAGTTCAAGGAGATGGTAACGGAGCATACGGAAATTTTCGGGAACCTGATAGTGACCGATCTTCGCGGTGTTGAGACCATCTATACAGGAAACAGATTCATGATCTACAGTATGTATCCCGATCAGAACATATCAGTCTGGATGACACCCGGTAAAGGCGGAGAGGGACTCGCATGTGCGATCGGATATAGCATCCTTAACAAAACGGCAACTCTTGATGTCGGAAGCCTCTGCCTCAAGTACGGCGGCGGTGGTCATGAGAAGGTCGGCACATGTCAGTTCAAGTCCTACGAGGATGCATGCGTGATGCTTGAGGAACTGAAGAAACTTGCCAATGCATAACATGCAGTGTCAATAGACTAAGGAAAACCGGTCCGTCTGGGCCGGTTTTATTGAAATCAGATCGGTGAGGTATGAAAATGGCAGCAAGTTGGTTAAAAAATACGGTTTTTTATGAAATCTATCCCCAGTCATTTTATGACACCAACGGAGATGGGATCGGGGATATTAACGGGATCACGGAAAAGCTTGATTATATAAAGGGGCTTGGTTGCAATGCTATCTGGATCAATCCCTGCTTTGACTCGCCATTCAAGGATGCGGGCTATGATGTACGTGATTATAAGAAGGTAGCCGGTCGCTACGGTACCAACGAGGATCTTTACAGACTCTTTGAAGAAGCACATAAAAAAGATATGAAGGTTTTGCTTGATCTTGTTCCGGGGCACACCTCTGAGGAACATGAGTGGTTCAGACAGAGCCAGAAGGCCGAGCAAAATGAGTATTCCGACAGGTTTATCTGGACGGATTTCTGTTTCAAGGGGGCGAGCGGATTTCCTTATGTTGGTGGGGAAAGCGAGCGGAGCGGCTGCTATATCCTGAACTTTTTCAAATGCCAGCCTGCCCTCAACTATGGATTCTTAAATGTTACCGAACCCTGGCAGAAGAGCATGCAGGATCCCGCTGCGATAGCAACAAGAGAAGCTATGAAGGATATCATGAGGTTCTGGCTTTCTCACGGATGCGATGGCTTCAGGGTGGACATGGCTTATTCTCTTGTAAAAAACGATGATGATAAAAAGAGCGGAACAAGTGCGATCTGGCACGATGTCAGAAGAATGTTGGATCTCGAATATCCGGAGGCGGCGATGGTCGCTGAGTGGAGCAATCCGCCACTTGCTCTTCGCGCCGGTTATGATACGGCCTTTTGCCTAAATGAGGTTGGCAGCGGTTATTCAACGCTGATGCGTGACTATTACAATCATGTGTACAGTGAAGAGGTCCCGAAAAATGCGGAAGATCACAGCTATTTTAAAAAGGATGCCGGTGGAAGCATAAACAGGTTTCTTGACAGTTATATGGATTGGTATGAGGATACCAAAGATATTGGATACATGTCGTTTTTTACCTGCAATCATGACACGGTGCGTCCTGGTTACAACCTAGACGAACGTGAGTTAAAACTGGCATATTCTTTTATCTTCACGCTGCCGGGTGTGCCGTTTCTCTACTATGGTGATGAGATCGGCATGAGATATCTGGATGTCCCTACCAAGGAGGGGGGCTATTTCAGAACAGGTTCAAGAACACCGATGCAGTGGTCTTCCGGAAAAAACCTTGGCTTTTCATCTGCGTCTTCAGACAAACTCTATCTTCCGGTAGATAGCGATAATAATGCGCCCACGGTTGAAACTCAGGAGAAGGATAAAAACTCGCTCTTTTACGCAGTGAAAGGGATCCTTGCGCTTCGCCACAGCGAGGAGGATCTCCAGGCTGATGCTGAGTTTGTGCCTGTATGCACAGAGGAGGATAAGCCGTTTGTATATAAGAGAGGCAAACTGTTCTGCATGGTGAACACGACCGGTAAAACACTTGAAGTAAGCCTTAATGATATGCCCAAGGGAGATGTACTGTATAAGATCGGAGACGTTGCGATAAAAGACGGAAAGCTTATAGTAGAAGCCCAGAGCTTTGCTGTGATGAGATGATCACCTAAAGCTAACAGAGAACTGATATGGATACTGATTTAGAAAAAGGCATATTATATCTTGCAATAACCATTGCGCTTATTGTCATAGCTGCATTTCTTGGATTTGATAGGCTTGTCAGTG
>CADCPL010000134.1 GCA_902803305.1 uncultured Lachnospiraceae bacterium | reverse complement strand
TATAAGCTCATCGGACTTGAGATGGAAGCGCTAATCGCCGAGCATGAGAAGACGCTCAAGGACATTAACGAGTACAAGGAGATCCTTACGAAACCGGCGAAGATGGATTCTTCGATCATAAAAGAACTCGATAACATAAGGAAAACATACGGACACGAAAGAAGGACATCCATTGAGAATATCGGAGATGTCGTATTCGAAGAAAAGAAAATCGAAGAGATGGAAGTGGTATTTCTCATGGACCGTTTCGGATATGCCAAGACGGTTGATACTTCCACCTTTGACAGGAATCGTGATGCGATAGATGCGGAGTTTACAACGAGCTTCACATGCCTTAATACGAGCAGGATATGCGTGTTCACCAACAAAGGCGTAATGCATTCGATAAAGGTTACGGATCTTCCGTTCGGAAAACTCAGAGATAAGGGTATACCGATAGATAATGTGAGCAACTATGATTCTTCTTCCGAAACGATCGTATATGTGCTTCCGATGGCTGATCTTGTACTTCAGAAGCTTATGTTCGGCACCAGGAAGGGCATGTTCAAACAGGTATACGGTACGGAATTTGATGTTATAAAAAGGACTGTTGCCGCAACCTCTCTTCTTGATGATGATGAACTGATAACCGTATTTCCGATCACCGATCAGAAGTATGTTGTACTTCGTACCGAATTTGACGTGTTCCTTAAATTCGAACTTGAAGAAGTTCCGGTCAAAAAGAAAGGCGCAGTCGGGGTAAGGGCGATCAAGCTTACCGGAAATGATCACGTAAGTGAAGTGTTCTATCTGTTCGAACAGGATGATACAAGCGTTGAAGTTGGCAGCCGCGAAGTCTTACTGTCAAGGCTTAAGGCAGCCAGAAGAGATACAAAAGGGACCAAACTGAGGGGATAGGCCATGAGGGTTATAGCCGGCAGTGCCAGAAGACTGAATCTCGTCACTCCCAAAGGGATGAACACGAGGCCGACAAGCGATAAGATAAAGGAAACGCTATTTAACATATTGGCGTTTGATCTGTATGGGGTTTGTTTTCTTGATCTGTTTTCCGGCAGCGGAGGGATAGGGATCGAAGCGCTTTCAAGGGGTGCAAAACACTGCACTTTCGTGGAAAAGGATAAAGAGGCACTTTCCTGTATACGCAAAAACCTTGAAACTACCGGATTTACCGAAAAAGCAGATGTTTACGGACATGATGTGTTCTCTGCTCTTTATAATCTGCATCCGAAGGATAAATATGATATTGTATTTATGGATCCTCCGTATGATTCGGGTTTTGAAAAGAACGCACTTTCAATACTTGCCGGTCTTGATATAACAGATCCCGATGCGATGATCATAATCGAGTCATCCAAAGATACAGACTATTCCTTTGCGGAAGGATTGGGATATACCGTTACGAGAGTTAAGGAATACAAGAATAACAAGCACGTATTTTTGAGAAGAGGTTGAGGTGATCTTATGAATAAGGCGATATATCCGGGCAGTTTTGATCCGATCACATACGGACATATAGACATCATTGAAAGAGCGGCTGATATCTTTGACGAACTCATCGTGGGAGTGCTCGGTAACAGGGCTAAAACTCCGTTGTTTTCTCTTGATGAACGTGTTAATATAATAAAGGATGTTTTGGGTCATTTAAATAACGTAAAAGTGCTTTCGTATGAAGGACTGCTGGTTGATTTTGCGGCGCAGAACGAAGCCGGCGTCATTGTCAGGGGACTTCGAGCCGTAACCGATTTTGATTATGAACTTCAGATGGCCCAGACAAACAGGGTACTCAGCAGCGGTGTTGATACCATATTCCTTGCAACTCCTCTCAAATACGCATATCTGTCAAGCTCAACCGTCAGGGAAGTTGCAAGCTACGGCGGTGATATCGGTAAATTTGTTCCGCCGTCCGTTGAAAAACTGACATACGAGAAGTTTGGAATAATAAAGGGGAATCAGTAAACAGGAGAGTGTAAATGAGCAGCAGAATCGAACAGGTAATTGACGAAATAGAATCATTTATTTCCGAATGTAAGTATCAGACGTTTTCCAATACCAACATTATAGTTGATAAGGATCGTATGGACGAGCTCCTTCGAGATCTCAGACTTCGTACTCCCGAAGAGATCAAGAAGTATCAGAAGATCATCAGCAACAAGGAGAGGATACTTCAGGATGCCAGGGATAAGGCAGATGCCATGCTTTCAATGGCACAGGCCGAAACCGTCAGGATGGTTGACGAGAATGAGATCATGCAACAGGCATATGCTCAGGCCGGAGAAGTGGTCAAGCAGGCTACGGAGCAGGCACAGCAGATAGTTGATATGGCCACGGTCGAAGCAAATAATGTCAGACAGTCGGCTATGGAGTATACATTCGGCCAGCTTGCGACACTTCAGGATATAATAGCACATGCAATAGGAACGGCAGATGCCAAATACGGTGACCTTATAAGCAAGCTGAAAGAATGTGAGAACATAATAGCTCAGGACAGATCGCAACTGTATCCGCAGGTTGAACTCGATAATGATATTGCCGCACTTGAAGGGTATCCGACGGGATCCGGCAATAAAGGCGGAACCGCATGATGGTTCCGCTTTTTATATACTAATTTTCGGGGGTTATGCACAGATGGAAAGAGTATTATCCGGCATTGAACCGGCTAAAGTATTTGAATACTTTGAAGAGATATCAAGAATACCGAGACAGTCGGGAAGATGCGAAAAGATCAGCAAATACGTTGAGGATTTTGCGGTCTCACATGGTCTGTGGCATTACAGGGATGAACTTGGCAATGTACTTATCCGTAAGGAGTCATCGAAAAATGCCGATAAGCCTTATGTGATCATACAGGGCCATATGGATATGGTATGTGAGAAGAGTTTTGATTATGAGGCCAAGCATGATTTTGGCAAGGATCCTCTCAAACTCTGCCTTCTTGATGATTATATATACGCAAAGGGAACCACTCTCGGAGCTGATGACGGAATAGCGGTTGCTTACATGCTCAGTATACTTGATGATGACAGTCTTGATATTCCGCCTATAGAAGCGCTTTTTACCGTTGATGAAGAAGACGGTATGAAAGGTGCGATAGGGTTCGATGCATCTGTCCTTAAGGGAAAATATCTTATAAATCTCGATCACGAGGTGGCGGGAGAACTGCTCACATGCTGCGCCGGAGGGAAGCGGGTTAAGTGCTCAATACCTGTTGAATATGAAGAGGTTTCGGGAACAGCTTATGACATAATAGTCTGCGGTCTTGCAGGCGGGCATTCCGGCATGGAGATAGATAAAGGGAGAGGTAATGCAAACCTTCTTCTCGGAAGGATACTCCATACGATCACCAAGAACATGCCGTTTCATCTGCGGTATCTCGGAGGCGGACTGAATGACACTTCCATATGTCGTGAAGCCAAGGCAGAGATAATCATCGATGCGCAGTATATCGATACTCTCGAGAATACCGTTGAAAAGTATTCCCGTATAATATGTGATGAGTTTGAGGGAATAGAAGATAATATGATGATATACGCCGAGAACAAGGGCGAGGATAAGAGCATGTGCGTCACAGCCGAGTCCAAAAAGCGTATAGGGTTCATACTTAATACGATCCCGGACGGGATAATTAAAATGAGCCGCAAGAATGAAGGACTTGTCAGAACTTCGCTTAACAGCGGTATCATGAAACTGTCAGACAGCAATTTTGAACTTATCACCAATATGAGGAGCCTGGCCGAGTCTGAGAAGGATGCTCTTTCCGACAAGATCGAGTATCTTGTGGAAAATGCGGGCGGTGTATATACGGAGGAATACGAATATCCGGCATGGGAATACCAGGCCGAATCAAGGCTTCGTGACATAGCCTTTGAAGCCTATCAGCGTATCAACGGCAGAAATCCCAAGCTCCGCGGTTTTCATGCCGGACTGGAATGCGGGGTTTTCTTTAAAAAGATTGAAGGAGTGGATATCATATCTTTCGGTCCCGACATAAGCAATATCCATACACCGAAAGAGCGGTTGTCTATAAGCAGTGCGGGCGCCGTTTACGAATATCTTCTGGAGATACTCGGGAGTATCTGATATGGGATTGCCTAAGCGGTTCGAGGATTCGATGAAGGAGCTTCTCGGAAGTGAGTATGATGACTTTATCAGATCCTATGAAGACAAGAGCATAAGTGCCATACGGATAAACACTTCAAAGATCTCTACACAGGATTTTGAAAAACTGGCGCCGTTTCGGATCGAAAAGATCCCTTATATTTCAAACGGGTATTATATTAATGATACGGATGCTTGGTCAAAACATCCGTATTATTATGCAGGGCTTTACTATATCCAGGAAGCATCGGCAATGCTTCCGGCATCAATCCTTCCTTGTGATCCCGGGGATATCGTACTTGACCTTTGTGCGGCGCCGGGCGGAAAATCGACACAGCTTTCGATATCGGGTATATCAGTCCTTATTTCAAATGATATCAGTTTTTCAAGGACGATACCTCTTGTTAAGAATCTGGATTTATTCGGGATGACCAACCACTGCGTGATGTGCGAAGATCCCTCCGGGCTGGCCGGGATATATCCGCTGACATTTGATAAGATACTTGTTGATGCGCCGTGCTCGGGGGAAGGAATGTTCAGAAAAGATCCCGGACTTATCGGGGCTTATGAAAAGAACGGACCCAAGTATTATTGCAGCATACAAAGACAGCTTCTTGAAAATGCATATAAAATGCTGAAGCCCGGTGGAATGCTTCTGTATTCGACGTGTACTTTTTCGGATATCGAAGATGAACAGGTAGTCTTGTCATTCCTGTCGGAACATGCGGATATGACCGTGTGTGACATAAAAAAGGAAAACGGCCTGTGCGGTCCTTATGACAAATATGCAGAATATGATACGATCAAAGGCTGTGTTCACGCATTTCCTCACAGATTCAGGGGCGAAGGACACTTCGCTGCACTTATGAAAAAAGCGGACGGGGATAGTCTGTGCAGATGCGATATGGCAGATATTGACTTTTCCGAACTTCCCGTTCAGGCGCAGGATATTTTGAAGTTCTGCTCTGACGATCTGAAAAAAATGTTAAACAAAAGGCGGTTCCTGATCGGAAAAGACGGTATGGTCTATATGCTGCCTGAGGGCTTCGAGCCGCTGTATCATAAAAAAATACGCTATGTCAGGACAGGTACCTGTATCGGTACGATCAACAGAGCAGGAAAAATGACAGTGCATACAGCATTTGCGCTATCCTTAAATAAGCATGATTACACCAATACACTTGATCTTACGGCCGATGATCCTATGGTGATAAAGTATCTTAAAGGAGAGACTCTTATCCCTGATTCCGATGTGACTTCGGATCTTAATAAAGGATATGTCCTTATCTGCGTTGACTCGTTCCCGCTTGGTTTTGCGGCATATGACGGCAGCAAGCTTAAGAATCTGTATGAAAAGGGCTGGATATATAAATAATGTGGAAAGAGATAATTGAAAATACGGATGCCGTGATATTTGATCTTGACGGTACAATAGTTGACTCCATGTGGATCTGGAGACAGATAGATATAGATTATTTCGGGAGATTCGGCATGAGTATCCCGGAAGAATATCAGCATGAAATAGAGGGACTAAGTTACTATGAGACTGCGGTATACACCCATGAACATTATCTGCCGCAGGTCAGTGTAGAGCAGATGATGGAAGACTGGAATGATATGGCATATGACCACTATGTCAATGATGTCACTCCCAAGGAAAAGATAAAAGAATTTCTTGAGCATCTGAGCGGTCACGGCTGCAAGCTAGGTGTGGCCACGAGTAATTCCAAAGTATTGTGTAATGCCGTACTGGAAAAGAACGGCCTTCGGGATTATTTTGACATAGTACTTACGGGTGACGAATGCGGAGCCGGAAAGCCCGCGCCCGATGTTTATCTTAACTGCGCCGCTGCACTTGCTGTTGCGCCTGAAAGATGTCTTGTGTTTGAAGATCTGTGTAACGGGATAATAGCAGGAAAGAGGGCCGGAATGACGGTAGTTACCATCGACGATGAATATTCGGCATATCAGTGGGAGGATAAATGCGAGAAGGCCGATCACAATATAAGATCTTACAGGGAGATCACCGATGAAATTTGTTAACAGAGAGCTTAAAGGGACAAAAGGTTATATAAGAAAACAGCTCATATTTGAAGTGGTTAAGACTGTTGTGATGTTTGCAATGGCCTTCGGTATCTTCTTTATCGGTTATATGACGCTGGGCACGAAAAAAAGCCTTTGGTCGGTCCTTGCAGTTCTTGCGCTGCTTCCCGCCAGCAAATCGCTTGTCGGAGTGATAATGCTGGCGCGATTCAGGTCAATATCGGATGAAGACTACGAACTGTTTTCGCAAAAGACGGGATCGCTTCCCACTTTGTATGAGAATATACTCACAACAAGCGAGAGGACTTTTTTTGTACCGGTGCTCTGCTACGCGGCGTCCGATCTGATCGCATATACATCAGGCGATGCGGAGCCTGTTAAGGCCCACCTCGACACCGTTCTTAAAGCAGCGGGTCATAAAGTGAGCGTAAAAGTATTTACCGATAAGGCGGCTTTTTGCAAGAGAGCCGAAGTGATGAGAGACAGTTTTAAGGACGATACCGGCTCGGCAGCTGTCCTTAATACGATAAAAGCGGTGTCACTATGAAAGAGATCGTTATATCCGCAAATGATGAGGGAAGAAGACTTGATAAATATCTGTTGGCGCTCCTTTGTAACTGCGGTTCACCATTCATATATAAGATGCTCAGAAAAAAGAACATCATTCTTAACGATTCAAAAGCATCGGGCAGGGAGCTTCTAAATGCGGGCGACAATATAAAACTGTATTTTTCGGACGAAAGCTATGAAAAGTTCACAAGACGCGGTACCCGGCAGGTCGCAGCAGGTGCTGTGATGCCGCCGATCATATATGAAGACGAAGATATAATGATCGTTGATAAACCGTCCGGAATGCTTTCCCAGAGATCATCCGGGGATGATATTTCGCTCAACGAGATATGCCTTTCATATCTTTACGATAAGCAGGAAAAGACCGACCGATCCGAAGAGACCTTTACGCCTTCGATATGTAACCGTCTTGACAGAAATACATCAGGACTTGTGACTTTTGCAAAGACTTATCGGGGAGCAAGAGTGCTGACGCAGGCTTTTCGCGTGCGATCCGTCCATAAATATTATGAATGTATCGTTAAGGGCAGGATCGATGAGGATATACATCTGTGCGGATCGATAAAAAAAGACGAAAAGACAAATAAAGTCACCGTATCTTCTGATATGAACGGCGATATCATAGAAACCAAGATACACCCGCTGATACCGGGTGATGAGCTGTCACGACTGGAGATATGCCTTATTACAGGCAAGACTCATCAGATCAGGGCTCATCTGGCATCGATAGGCCATCCGATCCTCGGGGATTACAAATACGGAAACAAAGCCGTAAATGACAAATACCGAAAGTCCTTCGGGATAGATTCGCAGATGCTCGTGTGTACAAGACTTGAATTTCCCGCTGATCTTGATCTGCCGGATATCGCCGGAAAGATCGTGTGTATAAAGGTACCGGGTATATTTGAAGAGGTAATGTGATGGCAACCTGGAATTCCAGAGGTCTTCGCGGATCCACGCTTGAAGACCTGATCAACAGAACCAATGAATTATACAAAGAGCACGGCTTGTGTCTTGTACAGAAGATCCCGACGCCGATCACACCGATCAGGATGAACGAGGATCACAGCCAGATCACGCTCGCGTATTTTGATCAGAAAAGTACCGTTGACTATATAGGCGCCGTTCAGGGGATCCCGGTATGCTTTGATGCAAAGGAATGCTCTGTTGATACGTTCTCGCTTGCCAACATACATGAACATCAGATATTCTTTATGGATGATTTTGAAAAGCAGGGGGGTGTCAGCTTTATCATAATATATTATTCTCATTTGGACAGATTTCATTATATGAGATTTATCAAACTGAAACAGTTCTGGGACAGAATGACAGACGGCGGAAGGAAGAGTTTCCGGATGGAAGAACTGGAGGAAGACTTTGATCTGATACCGCATAACGGTATATTTGTCCCGTATCTTGACGGAATAAAAAAAGATTTGACACTGAGATAGGGGTTGTATATAATTCACTGTGATATCATGGTAGCGAATTAGCAATTTAACGCAATAAAGTGAGGTAATATGAACACCATTCTTCATACGCCTGAGGGCGTCAGGGACATTAATCCCGATGAACTGAAAAAAAGACTGATCATAGAAAACAAACTGCTTGATGTGATGAGTGAAGCCGGATATCTGCACATGCAGACACCGTCTTTTGAGTTCTTTGACGTATTTGCCAATAACATAGGACTCACTCCTTCAAGAGAACTGTATAAATTTTATGACAAAGAAGGAAATACTCTTGTTCTCAGGCCTGACTTTACTCCGGCCATGGCAAGGGCATATTCCAAACTGTATTTCAATGATAACAGTGCCGTTAAGTTGTGTTACAGCGGCAATACTTTTGTCAACGGGAGCGATCTGAACGGAAGACTTAAGGAGAGCACGCAGGTCGGTGCGGAGTTTTATAATGATGATTCGTGCATAGCCGATGCGGGTATGATCGAACTCGTGATCAGATGCATGAAGACCGTAGGATTTGATGATTTTATCGTATCGATAGGAAACGGGAACTTTTTCAAGGGACTGTTTGATAAACTCGGAATATCGTCTGAGGATGAAAAAACGATCCGGCAGCTCATATCGTCAAGAAATAATACGAGAGTAAGAGATATATTGTCCGGGCTTTCGATCGACGATGATATGACTGAACTTATCGTTCATATTTCCGACAGGTATACGACAAGAGATTCACTGTTTGATCTTAGAGATCAGATCGATGACGAAACATGCATAAAAGCCGTAGACAGGATCATAAGCATTATTGAGATACTCGAAAAGAAAGGATTCGGCAGATACATATCCGTTGATCTGGGACTTCTCAATAAATATGATTACTATACGGGTGTGCTGTTCCGGGCATATACTTTCGGTTTCGGTGATGCCATAATAAAGGGCGGCAGATATGATAATCTTGTAAAAGAATTCGGAAAGGATGTTCCTGCCATAGGATTCGGAGTATCTGTTGATGAACTTCTTATCGCGCTTTCCGAACAGGAGTCAAACAAAAAAGCAGGAAAGAATGAGTACCTGACATTTGCGCTGACCAAAGGACGCCTTGCCGATAAGACAATGGCTCTTCTTGAAAAAGCCGGTATCACCTGTGATGAGATGAAAGATAAGGAAACAAGGAAACTCATTTTTGTTAACGAAGAGTTAAAGCTTAAATTCTTTCTTGCAAAGGGACCTGATGTTCCGACATATGTTGAACATGGGGTTGCCGATATAGGTGTTGTCGGAAAAGATACTATAGATGAGGAAAACCGGAAGATACTTGAAGTTCTCGATCTCGGCTTCGGGAAATGCAGGATGTGCGTGTGCGGCCCGGAAAGTGCCGGAAAGCTTCTGAAGACAAGGGATATGATCAAGGTCTCAACCAAGTACCCCAGGATCGCCAGATCGTATTTCAATGATACCAGACACCAGAGCGTTGATATAATAAAACTGAACGGCAGCATAGAGCTTGCACCTATCGTCGGGTTATCGGACGTTATCGTCGATATTGTCGAAACAGGTTCAACGCTTCGTGAGAACGGACTCGTAGTACTCGAAGAAATATGCGATCTGTCGGCCAGAATGGTAGTAAATCCCGTTTCAATGAGGCTTCATTCGGTGCGTATCAATGATATCATTACCGGGATCAAGGAGGAGTTATGAGGATAGTTGATCTGACAAAGGAATCCATAGAAGATATACTGACCGATCTTTTGAAGAGAAGCCCGGGTCAGTACGGACAATATGAAGAGACAGTCCGAAATATAGTAGACAGTGTAAGAGACAAAGGTGATGATGCCGTTTTCGAACTTACAAGGAAGTTTGATAAATGGGATATAACAGCAGATAACTGCAGGGTATCCGAAGATGAGATCGAAAGAGCATATGAGTCTTATGACAGGGATCTTATCGCCGTAATGGAAAGATCGGCCGAAAACATAAGACAGTATCATGAAAAACAGCTACAGAACAGCTGGCTTGACATGAAGGATAACGGAGTGATGCTCGGACAGAAGATCACACCGATAGAGACCGTAGGAGTATACGTTCCCGGCGGAAAGGCGGCTTATCCTTCTTCGACACTAATGTGTATCATACCGGCGCTTGTTGCGGGTGTTAAAAGGATAATCATGCTGACTCCTGCAGGTGAGGGTGGAAAAGTTGCCGATTGTACATTGGTTGCGGCAAAGATAACCGGAGTAAGTGAGGTTTATAAAATCGGAGGAGCGCAGGCGATCGCGGCCATGGCATTCGGGACACAGTCTGTTCCGAAGGTTGATAAGATTGTAGGTCCGGGCAATATCTTTGTTGCTCTTGCCAAGAAAGAAGTATTCGGCTTTGTCAGCATCGACAGTGTTGCCGGTCCGAGCGAGATACTTGTCATAGCCGATGACAGTGCCGATCCAAAGTATGTTGCGGCAGACCTTCTGTCACAGGCTGAACACGATGAACTCGCAAGTGCGATACTTATCACCGACAGTCAGACGCTGGCGCAGAAAGTATCCGATCTTACCGAAGACTTCACAAATGTATTGGAGAGAAAAGAGATCATACGCAAGTCGCTTGATAACTACGGATATATACTTATAGCAAAAGATATGGATGAAGCCGCTTCGATAGCTGATCGAATCGCTTCGGAGCATGTAGAGGTGATGACAAAAGATCCGTATGAGCTCATGGCAAAGATAAACCATGCGGGAGCGATCTTCCTGGGAGAGTATTCGTCTGAACCGCTCGGAGATTATTTCGCAGGTCCCGATCATGTTCTTCCGACAAACGGAACGGCAAGATTTTTCTCGCCGCTTGGTGTGGATGCGTTCATTAAAAGAACAAGTATCATCAGGTATTCAAGGCAGGCACTTATGGAAGCATGTGATGATATAATGAAGTTTGCCAATGCGGAAGGACTTGGCGCGCATGCCAATTCCATCGGAGTAAGATTCGGAAAAGGAGTACTGTGATATGGCAAAAAAGACATTTGATCCGCGTATCGGAGAAAAGACCAGAAAGACAAAAGAAACGGATATAACCTGTCGCATAGACCTTGACGGAAGCGGAAATGCCGAGATAGATTCGGGTATAGGGTTTTTTGATCATATGCTTGAAAGCTTTGCAAAGCACGGCTTTTTTGACCTTAATCTCAAATGCGAGGGAGATCTTCTTGTGGACGGACACCACACGGTGGAGGACTGCGGGATCGTTATCGGTGAGGCCATAAAGGATGCTCTTGGTGCAAAAGAAGGCATAAGCCGATACGGACACATGATCCTTCCGATGGATGATGCACTTGTACTTACTGCGGTCGATCTGTGCGGAAGACCGTATTTTGAATATGATGCAAAGTTTGAAACTGAAAGGATAGGATATCTTGATACCGAACTTATCAGGGAATTCTTCTATGCCATCAGTTACAGCGCTTCGATGAATCTTCATATCAAGGTGTTATCCGGATCCAATTCGCACCACATATGTGAAGCGATGTTCAAAAGCTTTGCAAAAGCGCTTGATATGGCAACGGGTTTTGATTCCAGGGTAGGAACGGTACTGTCAACGAAAGGATCTCTTTGATGAATAAGCTCATAATCCCATGTGTATATATGAAATGCGGCAAACTGGTAAAAGGATTCAAGAACGGCCGGGTGCTCAGTGAAGATCCCGAGACTTTCTGTCAGAATCTTTCAGTTAAAGGGGCTGATGCCATTATCCTGTTTGATCTTTCCGATGGCGATGACGAGCATGAGCAGTCGCTGCTGATGATAAGAAAGATCACAAGGTCAATGGACACTCCGGTATACGGGGCAGGCGCGATCGAACGTCTTGAAGATGTCAAAAAACTGCTGTATGCGGGATGCCGTAAGGTCGCGCTAAATATGGCAAAAAGATCGAATATCGAACTGATAGAAGAAGCCGGAAAAAGGTTTTCACCTGAAAAGATATACGTATGTGCGGACAGTCTTGAACAGATCCTTGATAATCTCAAGATCATAAAAGAAAACACAAGTGCCGCCATACTTTTGGGAAAACTATTTGTAGACAGCTTTTCGGAGGTCCCGGTCATTCCCGTTATCAATGAGGAAACATCTGTTGCCGATATTCTGAGTAAGCCCGGCGTCTTCGGTATATCGGGAGATGTGATAAATAAAAACGGAGATGATCTGTTCGCCATTAAGGATGAGATGGCAAAGGCCGGCATAGACACGGCTGTCGGAACATCAGCATTGTCATGGGATGATCTTAATCCCGATGCAAACGGACTCATCCCCGTGGTGTGTCAGGACGTTATGACAAATGCCGTCCTAATGGTGGCTTACATGAACAGGGAAGCCTTTGAGATAACAGTACGTGAAGGGATAATGACATATTATTCGCGCTCGCGTAAGAGTCTGTGGAAAAAAGGTGAGACGAGCGGGCACTATCAGTATGTAAAAGAGCTGTACAGCGACTGCGATAATGACACGCTTCTGGCAAAAGTCATACAGATAGGCGGAGCATGCCACACCGGAGAGTATTCATGCTTTTTCAATGAGCTGATAAAAAAAGAGACGGGCAGAACCGATCCCTATTCCGTTCTTCAGGATGTGATGTCCGTTATACTTGATCGCAAGGATAATCCAAAAGAGGGCTCATACACCAATTATCTGTTTGACAAAGGAATAGACAAGATACTCAAGAAAATAGGTGAGGAAGCAACTGAGATAGTTATAGCTGCCAAGAATCCCGAACCTGAAGAAAGTAAATACGAGATCGCTGATTTTCTGTATCACGTAATGGTACTAATGGCGCTTAAAGGCCTTACATGGGAAGATGTCATGGAGGAACTCGCAAACAGGTAACGGGAATTTGTCAAAAGTACTTGATATTTTTTATGTCAACTAATATAATATTAGAGGTTATATAGTTATATCTGAAAGGGGTATAAGATGAAGGGAATGATAAAAAAAATGACCGTTTTACTTGCGGGTATTGCATTGTTTGCATTACTCAGTAATCCGGTCGATGCATTCGCAAAAGTAAAGCATAACGTAACATATATTTACGGGTTAAAGAGTGTTACAGTTCAGGTCGATCACGGAAAGAACGCTCCCGTACCGACAGATACGGCGGTTCCGGGATTCCAGTTTGTGTCCTGGATAGGGAATGCGGCTAATGTTACGGAGGACAGAGTGATCCTTGGTGCATATGCTCCTACTGCAGCTGCAGTTGCTGCTGCTACCGCAAGCCCGGCTACTCCTGTAGTTCCTATCACCAACACACCACAGTGGCTTAAAAAGGTCAACAATAATAAATCGGCACCTTGGCCGACATGGTGGTCAACACTTAACCTTCCTAAAGGTGTTCCGGGTAAGACTTGTGCGGTTCATTGGATGAACGGTTGGAACGGAGAATTATGGAAGACCGATATAATCCCTTACGGTTCTTCAATTCAGAATCCTCCGGATCCCTGCATAAATCAATATGATTTCTGCGGTTGGGAAGGCGATTGGACTAATGTAACCGAAGACCGTGTCATAAAAGCACACTATTATGTTAAACATAAGGTTAAATTCTATGATAAAAAAGGTGATCTGATCGATATTCAGTATGCCAGAGACGGTGAGGGTGCATGGGTAGATCCTCCGGAAGTTGACGGATATGAATTTGACCACTATGAAGACAAGGAATACGGTAAATACAGTGGCGGCGCGGTTCATTATGATCTTGATTGCTATGCCGTATATAAAGAGAAAGAAAAAGACTGATAATAGTTAATAATGTGATGTAAAAGAAAAGACGTATGTAAATACGTCTTTTCTTATGTTAAAATCTTGGTTATGAGTGATCTGGCACTGACAAGAGAAATACTGATGCAGG
>CADCPL010000133.1 GCA_902803305.1 uncultured Lachnospiraceae bacterium | reverse complement strand
GCAGGTGCTTTTTCCGTATGGATCTTTTTCATCTTTTTCATTTTCTCCCTTCTGATAATATTAAGATCTATCTGAGTTTTTTACATACTTCCCGATATGCCTCTATGAACGATCCGCTATCGGTTTTTATGAATTCTGTATCAAGATCTCCGGCTGCATGTTCATGCTTTTTGGCTCTCTCACTAAGTTCCTTAAGTCCGATAGAAGCCATGAGTCCTTTGATCGAATGCGCCGTGATCCCGTATCCGTCCCAATCCTGCGCCTCGATACAGTTTTTCAGCTTTTGGGTTTTCTCGTCACATTCCGAAGCTATGATCGCGACCGTTTCCTTCAGCAGATCCTCATGACCTGCGGCAAAGCCAAGCGCCGTTTCATAATCAAGGCCTTCTATCTGCTCAAGTTTTTCGCGAAGACTCTGTGGGCCGGTCTGCTTCTCATCACTATCGGATACTGCCCTGAACAGCAGCACTTCTTCATCGTCTTTTCCGTCTGCCGGAAGTATCTTATCCTTTGGAAGATGTTTTCTCACCATCTGCTCAAGGAGCGCGGAATCAAGCGGCTTGGTAAGATACCCCGCAAATCCCGCTTCGCTGTATATCTTATCACTTCCGACAAGCGCGTTTGCGGTAAGCACGACTGCAGGTGTCTGCCTGTTTTGTGACGCTTCATCGCCTCTTATGATCTCAAGCGTTTTGATACCGTCCGGATCGGGCATCCTGTGATCCAGGAGCAGAAGGTCATACCGGTTTTTTTTGCAAAGTTCTATCGCTTTCGAGCCGCTGCTGCAAAGATCGGGAACAATGCCCACTCGTTTAAGGAACAGACTGACGATACGAAGATTTGCGTTGTTATCGTCGACCGCAAGAATACGGGCATCGGGCGCAATGTAATCATTTCCGCTGTTTTCGGATATAACGATCTTCACCTGCTTCTCGTAGTCTTCTTCAAGCGGAGTCCTGTCACTTACTTTGACGGGGAGCCGAACGATAAACTCCGATCCTTCACCGAATTTGCTGTTTACATTTATCTCGCCGCCCATCGAATCAAGGATGCTCTTTACGATCGCAAGACCAAGTCCCGTTCCCTCGATGCTGCGGTTTTCTTTCAGATCGGCACGTGAAAATGCTTCGAACAGATGCGCCTGTGCTTCCTCTCTGATACCGCGTCCGCTGTCCTTAACGCTCATCTTCAGATCATATGTATCATCTCCCGAATAATCACCGGCCAGTATCAGTTCAACCGATCCTTCATCCGTATATTTGATCGCGTTGTTCAAAAGATTTATGAGCACCTGTCTGATACGGAATTCGTCAGAAACAATTCCCTGCGGGACTTCACCCTCGATCGTAAGTTTAAGGATCAGGCTCTTTTCCCCGGCCCGTTCCTCTATCATGGGCATGATATTATGTAGCATGAGCGGCACGGAAAAATCCGCCTCATGGATCTCCATTTTACCCGCTTCGATCTTGGAAAAATCAAGTACATCGTTAACGAGCATCAAAAGCATCTGTCCGGAATTCTTCACACTTTCCGCATAGTCGCTTATCACCGGATCCCTGTTTTCCCTAAGGATCATTTCGTTCATTCCGAGTATGGCGTTGATCGGTGTACGTATCTCATGGGACATGCTGGCCAGGAAATTGGTCTTGGCTTCCGACAGTTCAAGGGATTCCTGCGCATGCCTGATCTCAAAGAGCACACTCTTGTGGTAACTGTACATACTTATGAGTACCATTGCGCCGTTAAAAAAGAACAGCAGCGGGTAGCGGCTCATCGCGATCTCCGGGTAATTTCCTTCCACCAGTTTTCTCGCCGGCGTATAGAACAGAACGATAAGAAATATCTGGAAATATACCGTTGCAATGATACCGATCTTTACCGAGAACAGATAGCAGAAACATATGGGTATCAGCATCGTCCACAGATAGGCGAAACCGTTATCCGACAGAAGGACCATGGCAGTCATTGACATCATGATGACCGGAACGGTGAAAAGCATTACTCCCCTGCGGCTTTTCAGTTTTAAAACTATGACAAGATTGACGCATCCCCAAACAAATATGACAGCCGGGTAGATAGCGATATTGTACGCTCCCTGTATCGCATTTATGGTCGCAATGACAACGCCTACCGCCATAAGAACGATCGATGTGATTATCGCACTTTTAAAATCGGTTTCGGCACGTTCCTCCACCCTTATACTTGTGTCCAGAGTACGTTTTATCTCACGCAGTTTAGCTATCATCTGCTGTTTTC
This sequence comes from uncultured Lachnospiraceae bacterium, assembly GCA_902803305.1. Lineage (GTDB taxonomy): Bacteria > Bacillota > Clostridia > Lachnospirales > Lachnospiraceae > UBA2868. The sequence continues at coordinate 18,604 of CADCPL010000133.1, read as the reverse complement.
CTTTCCGATACTCATTTATGTCTCCTGATATAACAGCCCGAATGTTCCGGGTCCGCAGTTAACCGCAATGGCCGGAGAAGCCTCCTGGAAATATACCCTGTCGAAGCTTATCCTCTTTTCAACCTCTGTCTTGATATAATCAAGTTCTTTTGCGGTAAGTCCGACATATGTTACGAACAGTATTTTTCTGTCGATCTTATGTGCCTGCCGAAGAGCAGATGAGATGTATCTCTCCCAGGCTTTTTCCCTTGAATCGAACAATATCCTCGAAAGCGTGATCTTCCCGTTTTTCATCCGGATAACGGGTCTTGCGGAAAGAGAGCGCAGGATCGAAGAAACACGGAGCGGAACCTGTCCGGATGATGCAAGGAATTCCATACTGTCGACGATAAAGCTTGTATGAACCTTTTCCCTGAACACACCCAGTCTCTCGATTATCTTATCCGAACTCAACCCCGCATTTGCCAGGCGGCATGCTTCAAGGACCACAAGTCCGGAGCCTGACGACAGATGCATTGTATCAAGCACGCGAACATCATCAAACGCCTTCGCCGCCTCGGAAGCGACCAGATGTCCGCTTCTCCTAACTTTTTCGGATACCGTCAGATGAATAACGTTTTTCGCCTTACCGAGTTCACTCGCAAAGAATTCCTCATGTTCCTCAACTCCCGGCGAAGCTGAATTGAACTCTCCTCCGCGCTTAAATGCGTATGTAAGAAGACCTCTCTGGTCTATCTCCAATGTATCCTTAAATGTTCCTTCATCAGTATGTATCTTGTGATACAGCACATCGATGTCATATGCTCTGATCAGTTCAAGCGGAAGATCGGTAACACTCTCGGTCGATATGGCAAGGTGTTTTCTCGTCTTTGCGGTACTGAGCCAGAACTCCTTCTTCTCGACCGCGTTTTCGTTTTCTTCGGGCATTATTATGAGCGAATCCGGAAGCTGTCTGAACAGTTCCCTCTCAAGGTCGGTACCGGTCACCGGTTTTGCCACGTATCCGTCAAAGCCTTCATTTTCATAATATATGCGGCTTTCATTTCCCGCCTTGGCAGTAAGCGCAACAACCTTTGAATCCCTGCACAGACCTCCGCTCTGGCTGCGCAGTTTATGAAGCGTTTCAACGCCGCTCATTTCGGGCATCAGGTCATCCATGAAGATAACATCAAACCTGTCATCAAGTGCAGCTGACAGAGCATCGGCTCCGCTCGTAACCTTCTTGATCTTAACTTTGGTATCACGAAGAAGTTTCTCCGCAACCATAAGATTTGATACGTTATCGTCAACTATCAGGACCTTTGCTTCCGGAGCTTTGAAGCTGTTACTGTATCTTCTCTTTTGTCTTTCGCTTTGGCCTGCCTTCATATTGATGACACCGACCGTTTCCGTTCCGATCTTTCTTTGAGGGATCTCGATGACAAAAACAGTTCCCTGATTAACGATACTGTTAACGGTAACGCTTCCACCCATCTGATCCACAAGCAGCTTGACTATGGAAAGACCGAGCCCGGTTCCCTCTATCTTACGGTTATTCTCTTCATCTATCCTCTTGAATGCGGTAAAGAGATACGGTATGTTTTCTTTCTTAACACCGATACCCGTATCGGAAACGGAATAAACGATATCGACCGTATCCTCATCCTTTTCCCTGCACTCCACCTGAAGTGATACCGAACCTTCTCTCGTATATTTAACCGCATTTGTCAGTACGTTTATAAGTATCTGGCGCACCCTCACATCATCACCTTCCAGGCGCGAAGGAAGCTGCGGAGATATTTCTGTACGAAACTCGAGACCCTTTTTCTCAGCCATCTCGTGGAACATGCTCACGAGCTCTGATATCATTTCCGTGCTCTGATATTCCACGGGTGTGATCTGCATCTGTCCCGATTCCAGTTTTGACAGGTCAAGTATATCGTTTACAAGCTGAAGGAGTATCTTGCCGGCAGATCTGACATTCTCGGCATCTTCTGCCACTTCGTCGGATATATCCTCCCGAAGGATCATCTCGTTCAATCCTATTATCGTGTTTACGGGTGTCCTTATCTCATGACTCATATTGGAGAAGAAGTGATTTTGAGCTTCGAGCAGACTCTCCAGATCTTCCTTCTGTTTCTCTATCTCCATACCGTTTTTGATCTGGCGTCTTCTGATGATGATATATGCAAGTCCGATGAAAAACTGAACCACAAAGAAGATCGCATGATAATATGCACGCCTGTCACTCAGACCGGTCCTCGATACCGTCATTGCCATTATCCAGAAAAATCCTATGCACCCGGCCAGATCCAAAATGATGAACAGTCCCGGTGTAATACAATGACAGAGCGGAATAGCCATTACAACGATCATAACGAGACTCGGTGTTACCTGAACAACAAGCCCCGAATCAAAATACGTCACTACAAGAGACCACAGAAGTGCAAGCGTCGCCGAAGCAACGCACGAAAATATATACAGTCCGTATCTGTCGCGTATATTTTTTTTCGTCAGATAGACAACGGCAAGAATGACAGCTGCAAGTACCGCCATCAGAATATACATGATGCCGTACTGGGTCACCAGACCCGGATATCGTTCCGGATGAAGACACAGTACCACAAACAGGATAACATCAACGCTCAGGATGGAAGACCACAGTATGTTCATAACACGGAAAGTAGTCTCACACAGCCTGATCGTAAAGGCTCTGTCGTTTTTCTCCATTCGTATATTAAACGTGTTCATCAGGAACTGTTTCATAACCTTTTACCTCGTTTTTTCGCTGCAAAATGGAATATCTCTTCCTCAGGTTCAGGTTCCGATTCAGACTTCATCTCGCCCCCCGTTCCGGCGGGGAGTACAAAAGACGAGATACCATCAACCAGTTTCATATAATCATTAAGGAAATTCCTGTAACCGCCTTCGTCCGGAAGTATGCCTGCTTCCGCATTATTCTCAAGTGTCCTGGCCTTTTCGGATACATCCGCGGCACCGATCATCTTGGACGAACTCTTTATCCCGTGTACGATTATCTCGAAAGCACCCGTATCACCTTCGTCTATCGCTTTATCCATCTTAGCCTTCTTCTCGGGAGCCTCGGATACATACTGTGACAGGAGCATCTTATAGAATTCCATGTCGTTTCTTGTGTATTTCAGACCTTCATTGATATCAACACCCGGTATCGACATCTCTCCCGGGTCATCAGATGTGCCGGCTGCCGTATCGGCTGACATGGCGCTGAACATGATCGGTTCATCATCATCATCTTCTTCTGCTCCATATCGGATGTTTTCCTGATCAACGTACTCTATCATCCTCTCGGGAATGACTTTCTTCATCACTCTCTCCAGTTCGGTAATGTTGATCGGCTTGCTGACAAAACCGTCGAAGCCTTCGGATGCAAACATCTCTCTCGCCGTACTCATTGTATTGGCGGTAAGTGCGATGATGGGCAGATGATCATCCTTCAGTCCGCGTGTGGCCCTGATCTTTCTCATCGCCTCCACTCCGTCCATTCCGGGCATCATATGATCCATGAACACAAGATCGTATTCATTTTCCTGACACATCTCGATCGATTCATATCCGGACGAAGCAGTGCTGACGGCGATCCCGTAGTAGCGAAGAAGCCCTTCCGCCACAGTCAGGTTCATCGGTTCATCATCGACTACAAGTGCGCGGACCGTCGGCATCATCATACGTTTCTCGGAATTGGTTTCATCATCGGGATCGATATTTAGTACCGATACAACAGGGAAACAGTAGAACGGTTTTTCCATAATGCTGGCTTTTGATGAAGACGGCAATCTGAAAGTCTTATCAGCGACAACTACCAGACTGACTTTTGCCGCAAGCTCCTCCATAAAGCGTTTATCCGACTCATACTCGTTCTTGCCGACAAATATATGAGTGAATTCTTCCTTCTCCGTCATCTCCTTAAGACTCTCAAGACTGTCTATCTTGACCATCTGTATTCCCAGGCCTTTAACTATGTTCATGACCATACTGTTATAGTATTGTCTGACATTGGGCGCCGCAAAACTGTTAAGCTGGAGGAACGATCCGAGCCGCAGTCCCTTGCGGTTGCGAAGAGACATACATCCCTTTTCGTCGACAACCTTCTGCGGTAAGCTGACCCTTACGGTTGTCCCTTTACCCGGAGTACTGTCGATCGTGATAAAGCCGCCGAGGGATGCAACAAATCCGGCAACAACGGACATGCCCAGTCCCAATCCGTTTGAAGATCTCGCCCTTCCGGAATTGCCCTGGTAGAATCCGTCAAATATATGATCTCTCTGATTCTTGTCCATACCGGCTCCGGTATCGGTCACTTCGATACACAGATTGATACCGTATTCCTGTTTTGATGATGTGACTCTTACATATATACCGCCGCGGGAAGTGTATTTGATACCGTTTGTGATAAGATGCCAGAGTATCCTTTTTATCTTGTCATGATCCGAATAAAGGACCGACGGAATAGACGGAGATACGTCTATTATCAGCTCGAGGTCCGGTGGCAGATAGTCTCTCAGTTCGGTCACAAGATCGTGGAACAGCGAGGATATCATGTAGTTCTCGCAGTTGTTTGCGATCTTGTTCCTGTCGATCTCGGAATAATCGAGTATCTCTTCTATCTGATCCACAACTCTCTTTCCGGAGTCCTTAATGTTCCTGATGTCGGAAAGGATCTCAGGATCTTTTTCTTTTTTCATACATATATCCGAAAATCCCATGATCGCATTTACGGGTGTTCGGATCTCATGGGACACGTTTGAGAGAAAATCATTAAACCTTGTCGTGGCAGCTTTGAGTTCATTGATCTCCGTGCGAGACTCCGCCACCATGTCTCCGCATCTGCTGATGATGGCGCGCCCGAGCCAGCCGAGCATTGTGATCATTCCGACATGAAGAAGCGATCTGGTAAAGGTCAGAACATCAAACTCAACACCCTCTCCTATCATCGCTATTACGTCGTAGATAAATGTCATGTAAAAAGTAAACTGACATAAAGATACAAATGACTTGATCCCTGTCATGATATAGAGGACAATGACCACGCTCATAACAAGTGCCATGTCAAAAGTACTGGTCAGATGAATACCGTAAAAAAAGAAAGTGGCCATCATAAGTATCGAATATACCCATAACCTGTGATATTCACTCAGCGTCTGTGAAAGATGCAATCCCCAGCTTCCAATTATTCCTGCAACAATCAGTATGATCGCCCATTTTTCCCACCCGAGCAGAAGCGACTCCGTGATGAGGATTACCGCAAATATCGAATAACTTTTCAGTATCATCAGATGCGATGCTTTGAACAGTTCATTCTTCTCCAGTATATCGTTCATTCTTTGACTCTCCCTGTCACAGTCCTTACACGCTCGATCAAAACATCGGGCACAAACGGCTTTTCTATGAAATCTACAGCTCCGAGTTCCAGTCCTTTTTTTCTGGACTCTTCTCTCTCATCCCCCGTCAGGAAAATGACCGGAACATCTGCGGCTTTTGTCTTTTTGATCTCGATCAGCGTCTCAAACCCGTCCATCTCCGGCATCTTGACATCAAGAAGTACAAGCGCCGGAATGTTTCCCTTATCAATGTTTTTCAGAAATGCCCTTCCGGATTTGAACCCCATAACGTCAAATCCTTCCCTGCTGAGAATATATCCGGCGGAATTGATGTTCTTTACATCATCATCAACAATGCATATCGTATCTGCCATTTCTCCTGTCTCCTTACTTTGGATCTCTCTTTTCACGAAGGCCGTATACAACGTCTTCCGAAATGATCCCGAGCATTATATCTGCAAAAATAGGATCAAACTGCTTGCCTTTTCCCTTTTCTATCTCTCCCGCGACTACAGCCTGCGGCAGAACATCCCTGTAACTCCTGTAGCTTGTCATCGCATCGTATGCGTCGGCAACAGCAATGATCCTTGCCTCCTCAGGGATATCCGTTCCCGCAAGTCCGTCAGGGTAACCTTTGCCGTCGTATCTTTCATGATGCCAGTGTGCTCCGATCTGAAGTCTCGGTCTTTCCTTGATCTTTTCAAGAATATTGGCACCTATTGAAGGATGCTTTTTGATGATCTCGTACTCTTCATCCGTAAGCTTTGATGTCTTATTGATCACCTCATCGGGAACACCTATCTTACCTACGTCATGGAGCAGTCCCATCATATAGATATCGTCCTGATCTTTTTGCGAATATCCGTAACGCCTTGCGATCTCTCTCGAATACTGTGCCACGCGGGTAGAATGACCGTTCGTGTATGTATCCTTTGCATCGATCGCCTCGGCAAGTGTCTGCACGACATGAAATGCGAGAGATTCGTTTTCTTTCGATTTTTTTTGAACCTCCGAAGACAGGTTTTTCTGAAGTCTTACAAGCTCAACCGTATTCTTGACACGAAGCGTCAGAACGTCGGGATCGAACGGTTTCTTGATAAAATCCATCGCTCCGAGCTTCAGGCCTTTTGTCTCGTATTTGTAATCCTCACTTCCCGTCAGGAATATAACGGGGATCTCATCATTTCCTTCTTCCATCGCCCTCAGTTTTTCAAGCGTTTCGAATCCGTCCATTCCCGGCATGTATATATCAAGAAGTATTATGTCAGGTCTGTCGACCTCAACGCACTCGAGAAGCTTTTCTCCTGATGTTACGCAAGTTACGTCCATCCCGTTATCACTCAGGATCCTTCCCGCAGCTATCAGATTTGCCTTGACATCATCAACAACAGCAACATGTACCGGTCTTTCTTTCGGATCGTCGTTATCCTCATGATCCGATACAGCAGTTTCAGCACCTTCCCTTGTGTCCCCGACATCCTCCAGCGTCTGCAGGATCCTCTCATTCATCTTCTCGGAATACATTCTCTGTTCTTCCGATGCCGAAAGAATATTCTTAAAAGTCTGCAGGAGTGTCATGCCCAGCAGGAATATAAGTCCGAATCCGATAAAAGCTCCCAGCTTCGCCGTCGGGACAATATAATAATGTGCGATCTCCATAAGACCGGTCACGAGCATTCCTATCATTCCGATGACCGTTATACGGTAATCCTTGATCCTATGGTAACGAATGTCCATGACGACCGTAACAAATATCCACAGGATGATCATTCCGGTCCATACATGTGAAAATTTAAGGGTATGGAAGTAATCAACCAGATTCAGGAAATTCAGTGCCGAATTGACTGTAAGCTGCAGGAGCAGGCAGGCGATGAGGACTGTATAGGACCTGCGATAGCGGTGGTCCTGGATCTCATCAAAATACAGTGCACCGAATCCCGCTGCGGTTTCTATGAACAGATATGAGAATATATTGGCATAAAAAGGGGATCCGAATATCAGCTGTCGTATCTGGTTCTCCCCGAGCATCCACATTCCCATCTCAGCGGTCAGGATACCAAGATACAGCAGTGATCTGTTAACACCGGTCCTGGTGAAGAAAACAATAAAGGTAATGATCGCGGCAATACCCGCAAGGATCATGAGTCCGCCCATCGCAACAAACGGGATGTTCCTTATTATGTACGGGAACCACACGTTGTTTCCGTATGCGTAGGTAACAGAGTGCAGCGAACCCTTATTGGCGTCGCTTGGGGTGACAAATATCTCGATCTTTCCACCGGCATCCTCATCCCGAAGATTGAGCAGAACAGATGTGGACATGGGCACTCTCTTGGTCAGAAAGTTGCGCTTACCGTAATCCGACCGCAACCTTCCGTTGATCGCGACTTTTACATCAGACATGGCAGTGCGTACACACAATCTCATGCCTGAGTGCACATCTTCAGGGAGAGTATTCTCGAATGTAACTGTCTTTCCTTTTGATACAACATCCCCTGCAACGGGCAGAATAACATTTTCCATGGTCTCCCCATCCGGAGAGATCATGGTCCATCCTTCGGAAAGATCGTCGACTTCAAACGATCCGATATATGCTTCTCCGATTATCGGCGGTGAAAATATCGCATACACAAAAAGACCGGTTGCCCACAGAAGAAAACCGATCAGTACGATCTTCAGTATATTGCTGAAATACCTCATGTATCTTCACCCCAATCGCTATCTTTCATATTTTATCAAAGATTATAAGCCTCGACAATCTTTCTTTCGGTATCGTGTTATAATAATCACATACGAAAACAAAATGATTCATCAGACCGTGTAAGGCGAAAGGATCCCAAATGAACAAAAAAGTGATAGTCGCGGGACATATCTGCATAGATATAACGCCCGAAATAAAAGGAAAACCGGCAGGATCCATACAGGATCTCTTCTCGCCCGGAAGTCTCATAAATGTGGGTGCTGCTGATATTCATACCGGCGGGCTTGTGGCTAATACCGGCCTTGCCATGAAATTCCTCGGCGCCGATGTAAGCCTGCTCGGAAAAGTCGGAAATGATTTTTTCGGTGACATGGTCGAGTCGATCCTGAGAAGTCATGATGCCGCTGAAGGACTTATCAGAAAAGAAGGCGAAAGCACCTCTTATTCCGTAGTGCTGGCGATTCCCGGAGTCGACAGGATCTTTCTGCATGATTCCGGAGCCAACGATACATTTACCGCTGATGACATCCCGGCTGACCGGCTTAAGGAAGCAGCCCTTTTTCATTTCGGATACCCTACCAGCATGAAAAAAATGTATGAGAATGACGGCAAAGAATTTGTGCGCGTAATGAAAAGCGCGGCAGATTCAGGTGCGGCGACTTCCCTTGATCTTACCGCGCTTGAGCCGGATTCCGAACCCGGGAGGGTCGACTGGAAACTTTTACTCTCAAAAGTACTTCCTTTTACCGATATATTTGTTCCGAGCGTGGGAGAAATATGTTTCATGCTTGACAGGGATATGTACGAAAGCATAAGCAGAAGGGCCGGAACCCGTGATTTTACCGAGGTGCTGAGTCTTGAAGAAAACATAATCCCTCTGGCCGAAAAATGTATTTCAATGGGTGCGAAAATAGTACTTATCAAATGCGGTGTTTCCGGTTTATACTATCGTGTTGCCGATGAAGACAGACTGGGCAGGATCAGTCCCCGTATCGGGATAGACGCAAAAAAATGGGCAGGTAAGAGTGGGTTTGTAAACAGTTTTAAACCCGATAAGATACTATCCGGAACAGGTGCCGGCGACACGTGTGCCGCGGCTTTTCTTGTCAGTATATTAAACGGATACCCACCGGAAAAATGTGCACAGTACGCCGCCGCGACCGGTGCATGCGCTGTAACGACATATGATGCATTAAGCGGACTTAAGACTTTTTTGCAGCTGGATGAAAAGTTCGAAAACGGATGGCAGCAGAACAATATACTGCTTGGGAGGTAAAAATGAAGATCTATATACTAAGACACGGAGAAACAGATTCAAATGTGAAGAAGATCGCACAGGGAAGATCGAATGTGCCTCTTAATAAAAACGGCCGTGATCTGGCTGTCCTTACCGGGCAGGGGATAAAAGGCATCCGTTTTGATCACTGCATATCAAGTCCTCTTGTAAGAGCCCGCGAAACAGCAAAGCTCGTCCTTGAGGAAAGCGGCAATGATATCCCTATCGTGATCGACGATCGCATCATCGAGATCGATTTTGGTGAAAAAGAAGGAAAAAGTCTCACCGAAATGACCGATACCGACTATCTGTTTTACAAGGATCCGCTTCGACATCCGGGCTTTCCGGGCGGTGAGGCGATAACTGATGTATGCAAGAGAACGCAGGCATTCCTGAACGAACTGATCGCAAAAGATGACGGAAAAACATATCTGATCAGTACGCACGGCTGTGCAATGCGTGCCATGACCAATTTCCTGTTTGATGATCCCGCAAACTTCTGGCGCGGGCATGCACCGTATAATTGTTCATTCACGATCATTGATGCCGTAAACGGCGCCGCTACCATCACCGATGTCGATAAGGTATATTATGATCCCGATCTGGTCGTGGATCTGTTCAAATGACAGTTCTTACAGCGCTTCTTTCATGCTCTTTACGAATGCACCCACATGCTCGGGCGCATCCGTCTTGTACTGACCGATGATCCTTACGATCGCAGAACCGACTATCGCTCCGTCGGACAGCGCGGCCATCCGCTTCGCCTGCTCCGGAGTGGAGATACCGAATCCGATCGCACATGGGATATCGGTGTTTTGACGTACAACATCAATGATGGATCCCAGATCGGTCGTGATCTCCGATCGCGTTCCGGTAACGCCCAGACTGGATACGATGTATAAAAAACCCTTGGCCTCTTTTGCGATCATTGATATCCGCTCATGTGATGTGGGTGCGATCATCGAGATCAGGTCAACATCAAAACGTTCGCAGATATCTTCAAATTCTTCTTTCTCTTCAAACGGAAGATCCGGCAGTATCAGTCCGTCAATCCCGATCTCTTTGCAGGTCGGGAGAAAACGCTCGGCTCCATAGGAAAAAACAACATTTACGTATGTCATAAATACCATCGGAACCGTAACCGTTTTACGAAGTGTTCTCACCAGGTCAAAGATCTTATCCGTCGTCACGCCGCCTCGCAGGGCACGCTCATTTGCCTCCATGATCACCGGTCCCTCTGCCGTGGGATCCGAAAAAGGAATACCAAGTTCGATCAGATCTGCTCCGTTTTCGGCGGCAGCAATAACACACCTGCGTGTCGTCTCAAGATCCGGATCACCACAGGTGAAAAAAGGGATAAATGCTTTTTTATTTTCGAAAGCTGATCTTATATCACTCATATATATCCTTTCCGCGATAACGTGCGATCGCTGCGCAGTCCTTGTCTCCCCGTCCCGAGATCGTTATGACCATGATCTCGTCCTTTTTCATTTGCGGCGCAAGCTTTGTCGCATATGCCACCGCATGAGCCGACTCGATAGCAGGAATGATACCTTCTGTTCGGGCCAGGTATTCAAAAGCCTCCACCGCTTCATCATCTGTAACGGCCACATACTCTGCCCTTCCGGAATCATGAAGAGCCGCATGCTCCGGTCCTATACCCGGGTAGTCAAGACCTGCCGAGATCGAATATACCGGTGCGATCTGTCCAAATTCATCCTGACAAAAATAGGACTTCATTCCGTGAAAAATGCCCAATCGTCCCGTTGCAATGGTAGCCGCCGTTTCAAATGTATCAACTCCGCGTCCGGCAGCCTCACAACCTATCAGGCGGACATCTTTATCCTCTATAAAATGATAGAAGCTCCCGATGGCATTGCTCCCTCCGCCGACGCATGCAAGTACGGCACTCGGAAGACGCCCTTCTTTTTCCATCATCTGCTGCTTGATCTCCCTTGAGATCACCGCCTGAAAATCGCGCACAATGGTCGGAAAAGGATGAGGACCCATGACCGATCCCAGACAATAATGGGTATCATCGATCCGTCTGGTCCACTCCCGCATGGCTTCCGATACCGCATCCTTCAGGGTTGCGGTTCCGGTTGTCACGGGGATGACTTTCGCGCCGAGCAGTTCCATACGATAAACGTTAAGAGCCTGCCTCTTCGTGTCCTCCTCGCCCATAAATACAACACATTCCATACCCAGAAGTGCGGCCGCGGTCGCTGTGGCCACGCCGTGCTGCCCCGCACCTGTTTCCGCAATAAGTCTTGTCTTTCCCATCTTTTGAGCAAGAAGAGCCTGTCCCAAAACGTTATTGATCTTATGGGCTCCGGTATGATTTAAGTCTTCCCTTTTCAGATAGATCTTTGCGCCGCCCAGATCTTTTGTCATCTTCCCGGCATAATAGAGTCTGGATGGGCGCCCCGCATATTCATTAAACAGTTCGGTAAGCTGCCTGTTAAACTCCGGATCTATTTTATACTTTTCGTAAGCCTCTTCCAGCTCGATCACGGCATTCATCAGTGTTTCAGGTATGTACTGTCCGCCGTGGATCCCAAATCTTCCCTTTGATCCCATACTACTTCTCACTCCTTGCTGCATTTATAAATGCTCTCATTTTTGCTTCATCCTTATATCCGTCCGTCTCGATGCCGGTGCTGACATCCACTCCGTATGGGTGCAGCAGCGCAACGGCATCCCCGACGTTTTCCGGGTTCAATCCTCCGGCCAGAAAATACGGTTGCCGGATATCCTCCAGCAGGTCCCAGTCAAACACCTTTCCGTCTCCGGCTCCCGCATCAAGCAGCAAAAGATCCGCCGGAATACTCTCCAGACCCTTTGTATCTTCTTTCGTCCGTATCTGAACAGCCTTGATAATCGGGACATCCACATGCTCTTGCAAACGCTTCAGATAATTCACGTCCTCGCTTCCATGCAGCTGGATCATCTCAATGATCCCGGCATTTACCAGCGCGGTTATCTCATCAATTTCAGCATCCACAAATACACCGACCGCTCTGATATCCTGGTCCAGCCGGCTTTTCAGCGCCTTAGCGGTATCCATTTCGATATATCGTCTGCTCTTCTTTGCAAAAACAAATCCTATATAGTCAGGGTGAAGACGGTTTGCCATATCGATGTCAGCATTACGCATCAGGCCGCAGCATTTGATCTTCGTCATCCGATATCACCCCGCAGCCTCTGCAGTGCAGCCGTCTTATCCGCTGCCCGCATCATGGTCTCTCCGATCAAAACCGCATCTGCCCGGTATGCATTCACCTTCCGTATATCTTCCGGTGTCTTTACACCGCTTTCCGATACAAACAGAACATTTGAAGGGATCTCTTCGCGCAGGCCGGCCGCATTCTGTGTATCAACGGAAAAATCCTTAAGATTCCGGTTATTCACGCCGATGATCCCTGCGCCGGCCTTCACCGCGGTCCTCGCCTCCGTCTTATCATGTACCTCCACGAGTGCCGACAGTCCGATATCATCACAGATCCGTAAATAATGTTCCAATTGCTCCCCGGTCAGAATGGAAACGATCAGAAGTACCGCTGCCGCTCCGAGTGTCTTCGCCTCATAGATCATGTATTCATCCACAACGAAGTCCTTCCTAAGGACCGGAACGGAAACGGCAGAAGCTATTTCCCGTAAGTATTCATTTTGTCCGAGAAACCATTTTGGCTCCGTCAGAACCGATATTGCATCACATCCGGCCGTCTCATAATCCTTTGCGATCTGCAGATAAGGAAAATCATCGGCAATGATCCCCTTCGACGGCGACGCCTTTTTGCACTCCAGGATAAAGGACAGTCCTTCCTTTCTGAGAGCCTGTTCAAACGGAAATTCTCCACGTTCCGTTTCATACGCCAGGCTCTTCATTTCTTCTGTCGATATCTGATCTTTCGCACGCGCTACACGTTCCTTTGCAAAATCCGAAATCTCATCAAGTATGGTCATGATCTGTACCTCTTTCGGGTTATCAGCGATTACTGATCTCGATGATCTTATCAAGCGTCTCCTTTGCCTTGCCGCTGTCGATCAGTTCTGCCGCAAGAGCAACTCCGTCTTTCATACTGTCTGCTTTTCCGGCAATATATAATGCCGCGCCGGCATTAAGCAGCACAGCGTTTCTCTTGTGTCCCTGTTCACCGGTAAGGACAGCCTTTGTGATCGCCGCATTTTCCTCCGGGGTTCCTCCCTTCAGATCTTCCTTCGTACAACGTTCAAATCCGAATTCCTCCGGCGTGATCATGCGCGTCTTGTACCATCCTTCGCGGAGCTCACAGACCTTCGTAGGTGACGACAGAGAGATCTCATCCAGCTTATCCATTCCGTATACTACCATCCCTCGGGTCACTCCGAGGCTGCTAAGCACCTGTGCCAGCGGCTCCACAAGATATTCATCATATACGCCAAGCAGCTGCATTTTCGGAGACGACGGGTTCGTTAACGGACCCAGTATATTAAAGACCGTCCTAAATCCAAGTTCCTTTCGGATCGCACCGACATATTTCATCGAAGTGTGATATTTCTGTGCGAAAAAGAAACACATCCCAGCTTCTTTTAACAATTCAACACATTTTTCAGGTTCCTGATCGATGTTAACACCGAGTGCTTCCAGGCAGTCTGCCGTGCCGGACAAGGAAGAGGCTGCGCGGTTTCCGTGCTTTGCAACCTTCACTCCTCCGGCAGCCGCAACAATTGCTGCAGTAGTGGAGATATTAAAGCTCTTTGCCTTATCACCGCCGGTACCGACGATTTCCAGAACGTCCATTCCGGTATCCACCCTTATGGCATGGTCTCTCATCGCGGCCGCACAGCCTGCGATCTCATCTGTTGTTTCCGCCCTTGCGCTCTTTGTGGAAAGAGCCGCGAGAAATGCCGCATTCTGTGTCGGTGACGTTTTCCCATCCATGATCTCATTCATCACGTTATAAGCTTCATTGTAAGTCAGATCCTCTTTGTTTACGATCTTTACGATTGCTTCTTTGATCATTTTCCTGTCCTCCTTGTTGAACCTTCTGCTTCTGTCAAGGAATCAAAAACGCCCCTGACAGAAATAACTATATTTCTGTCAAGGGCGAATATCTTCTATCCGCGGTGCCACCTTGATTCATGGTATGACCCATGCACTTTGCGAGATACCTGCATATCTCCGGCAACTAACGTATGCCTCACGTCACGGATACTAAGGACAGCTCCTGTTCCCCATGCCCTCCGCGGCCCATATAAGAAGGTAGTCTCCACGCATCCGACATACCATCCGGATTCCACCATCCCGGACTCTCTTGGGAACCGCTTGCGTTCCCGGCGTCAAAACGCTTTTTCTTCCGCTTCACAGGTTTCAAATATTTAATTGCCTTGAATGATATCGCACTATTCTTTTCATGTCAATTATTTTGTTGATATTCACTCTGAACAACGATACAATTATTTCATATCTGAAATGCTTCAATCAAAAGCATAAATAATGCTTGGCAGAATGATACGAGGAGAAAACAGTGAAACACAGTATTCCGATCTGGGTGACTTTTGTTCTGATCTTTGTTTCGATAGCATGTATGGCGTTCGGCATCTATCGCGGCGAGTTGGATACGGTCCTGACAAAAGCGATTAATATATGTATGGAGTGTATCGGCCTTGGCTAAGAAACCGGGCGCACTCAGAAAATGTGTCCAGGCCGGATGGGGAATCCTGACGAACGCATATGTACAGGGATTTCTGCCGGGCGGACCGGTAATCTACAAAGGAGAGCTTAAAAAGTTATGCGTACCCGGCATGAACTGTTATTCATGTCCCGGCGCTTTGGGATCATGTCCCATCGGCTCCATGCAGGCAGTGTTTGACGGCAGGCACAGGAAATTCGCCTTTTATGTGGTCGGATATCTGGCGCTGATCGGACTTATCGTAGGGCGGTTCGTCTGCGGGTGGCTGTGTCTGTTCGGTCTGATACAGGAACTGCTATACAAGATCCCGACACCGAAGCTGACGGTCCCGAAAAAGATCGATCAGCCTTTGCGTTATTTAAAGTACGTGATCCTGGCCGTGATGGTATTTGCACTTCCGTTTTTCGTGCGTTCAAAGTACGGAGTCGGAGATCCTTTCTTCTGCAAATATATCTGCCCGGTGGGAACTCTTGAGGGCGGTATCCCTCTTGTATTACTGAATGATACGCTTCGAAGTTCGCTGGGATGGCTCTTCAGATGGAAGTTTTTATTGATGATCATCTGTATTCTGTCATCGGTCTTCATCTACCGGCCGTTCTGCAAATACATATGCCCGCTCGGGGCATTTTACGGCCTGTTCCAAAAGGTGAGCCTTATAAGAATGCATTTGGATGAGCATGCATGCGTAGATTGCGGACTTTGCGCAAAAACATGTAAGATGAATGTGGATCCTCACAAAAATCCCAACAGTTGTGAATGTATAAGGTGCAGGGAGTGCATCAGCGTCTGTCCGAAGCATGCACTTTCCATGGGAATACGCGGCAAGAGTTCTTCGTCCGCTACGGAACTGTCACATGTTAAAGAGGTGGAATAATGAAAAGATCAATGACAATAAGCGCAGCACTGTTGATATTATGTATGAGTTTTGCCATCACAGGCTGTGGTGACAAGAAAAGCGAAAGTACGGGAAGCGGCTGTGAGTTTGATTGTCCCGGAGTGGGATACGGTTTTGATCTTCCCAAGGGATTGGAACTATCACATGGTTTTATCGAAATAAAGGATCTTGGCGATGTCGATTATGACAGCGGTGTTATGACGGGCTGGCCCGGATATTATGACCTGACAGAGAAGGAATTGGAGGAGAATCTGGATAATCTGGGATCGATGCTTCATGTCGGACATTCCTTCACGATCATATGTGTACAGGATGTCAATTCTGAGGAGGCGGCAAAAGAGAAGGCGATCGATACGATCATTAAGATGAACGGAGAGATCTCGGACGCGGACAGGGAGTCGATCAATTCTTACAAGATGATCCACCAGGAAAACGGTTATGTCTGGCTATACACCACAGAAGATAAAGCAACCGATATCCGCGAAGAGAGCAAGGCAGAATACGATGCCTTCTACGATGCCACTGAAGAGATCATCAGTAACATGAAGTTTTATACACCCACTGTTTGGCACGGCAGTGAAGAAGGTACAACCGTTTCCTTCGAGACTGTTGATCTGAACGGAAACCCCATTAGTTCCGAGGCTCTTTTTGCACAGAACAAGGTGACAATGATCAACATATGGGCCACAACCTGCGGACCCTGCATTGAAGAGATGCCGGAACTTGAAGAGATTAACAGGGAATTCCGGGAAAAAGGCGGTGCGATCGTCGGTCTTGTTGATGATGTATGGGTGAACAACACGAAATATCTGGATGAAGCACAGGCTATCGTTGAGGATACAGGTGTGACCTATATGAATCTGTGTGCATGGGACGGATACGATGATGTTCTTCAGGCTGTCGCAACCCCCACCACTTATTTCGTGAACAGTCAGGGTAAGATCCTTGGTAACCCTATCATGGGAGCCTCTCCTATTGAATACAGAGCAAGGATGGAGGAATATCTGTCTCTTGCTCCCTGATATTAATACTTATAACGCATATCCCGATATCTGTGTTCCTTGTCCTTGAAGCCAAGTTTTGCATATATCGGGTATCCGTTATCTGTTGCCGAAAGATCGATACGGCCCAGGCCACGCTGCTTTCCGTATTCAATAAGGTTTGACATCAGTTTTGAGCACAGTCCCCTACCGCGGTATTCCGGCTCGGTATATACACTCAATACCTCTCCATACAGACCGTTGAGCAATATTGAATTTGCCGGCATTTCAATGATATGCAGATACGCTACGGACACTATCCGGTCAGCTTCCTTTGCAACAAATGCAATAAGCTCCGTTCCAAGTTTCCTTTCGAAATAGTCCGGCAGCTGTTTTTCCATGCATTCTTTTTCGTGATCCGTGACCGACCCGAAATCATCGATCATGTACGCGATCCGAAGCCGGATAAGTTCATCGATATCTTCTTTGGTTGCTTCTTCAAAGATCATAGTTTTCTCCTAAGCTGACAGTCTCTTTTTTTGTTAGTATATGTATTATAACAGAAAAACGTGATGTCCATCTTTACTTTCACCAAAAGAGACCTCCGTGATATAATAACAAAAATCCTAAGGAGCTCATGTAATGTCTATGGAAAACGAACACATAGAGATCCCGGCGCAACCGCTTGCGGATCCGAAATATAAACCGGAAAAGACTCAGGAATATACTGCCGAAAAGCCGGATAAGAGCATTTACAGCGGCATAGACGAGATCCCGGCCGGTACAGCAAGCGACACCATCAACGAAGGATGTATCGTGCTTGAAGGCGGCGGATGGAGAGGCCTTTATACTCTCGGAGTACTTGACTGTCTTATGCTAAATGATATTAACATCCGCAATGCCGTCGGTATCTCCGCAGGCGCTCTGTCTGCTCTCGGATATATTTCAGGACAGATCGGATGGGGAGCCAGGATAGATCTTCGCTACCGTCACGATAAGAAATATGTTGGGATCGGTGCCATGATGAAGGACCACGGCGTTACAGGCTTCACATATCTGTATGAAGAACTCCTTAAAAAAGAGGCTCCGCTTGATAAGAAGCGCCTTAACGATCCTTCAAGAAGACTGGCTGTAGGTATCACCAACATGATCACAGGTCAGACTGAATATCCCGAAAAAGGACACTGTAATCTTTCAACCGTCGTACGGGCTTCCGCTACTGTACCTTATGTTTCAAGACCTGTTGTTATAGACGGCGTACCTTATCTTGACGGCGGATGCTCAACAAAGATCCCGTTCCGTTGGGCGGTTGAGGAAGGCTTTGACAAGATTGTCGTTGTTAAAACACGTGAGTTGGAATTCAGAAGACCGGAAAGTACTCACAGATTCGCAAACAAGATGTATTCCAAATATCCCGAGTTTGTAGATGCAATAAATGCTACGAGCGGTGATTTTAATAGACTATGCGATGAACTTGAAGAACTCCACAAGGCAGGAAAGGTGTTTGTTATAGCGCCATCCGTACCCGTAGAAGTATCACGTTTTGAAGGCGATATGGAAAAACTCGGGGAGCTTTACTGGCTCGGCTTTAATGATACCGAAGGACAGCTTGAAGATATAAGGCGATATCTTGCAGGAAATTCCTGAGTCGGGCTTTCAGCATATCGGTAACCCCAGGTATCAGTTTGGTATCAGTTTTCAATTAATCATTACCGATCCTTTGGGATTTACCCTCTTG
>CADCPL010000132.1 GCA_902803305.1 uncultured Lachnospiraceae bacterium | reverse complement strand
TCCGTACGCTTGAGGGAGATACCGATCTTGTGATCGACGGAAGTTTTTATCTGATGGTAGGTATCCTCGGCGAAGTATACCCGGTGTCGGTATCAAAATTTGATGCCAGCTACAAAAAGACAGACACGGCTTATGACAGGCAGCTTGAATATACACCGAGGATATATGCCGAACCCGACGGAAAGGTTTATGATCTTTATGAACGGATAAACGCATGCGTTCCGACAGGATCATCTTATATCATGGCTGCAAAGCTGGATAAGAACGTCAAGCTGTTCACGAAGTGGTACGAAGAAAAATACATGAAGGGCGAAAAGGGAGATTATATCGCTTGCCGCGAAGATGATCTTCACGATTTCTACATCATCCGCAAGGATATATTTGATATCACTTACTCTCCCGCATGATCTATGCTGTATCTGTCACATATATCAGCACCCGGAACATAATCTCCGAGCAGTTCGTCAGCCTTTTGTATGATCTCATCGTATGACATGAGTTCTATATCATAAAACGTATCAAGTGAATACGGTGAACCGAGCACAACACTCTTCTGATCTTTCCCTATCGCAGCCAGTAACCCGTCCGGCAGTTTTGATATCATGTTGAAATCCTCATCGAAAACACCGTTCTCAATGATATAGACATTCGCATTTTTCAGGTAAGGGAAGACGCTGTGCATCAGCACTATATCGGTATCATATATTTCCTTCACTCTCCTGCCGTCAGATCTGTCAAAGATGTATAATATCCCGTCATTTGCCCCTACCGCGATATACCTTCCGTCACCGGATACGGCCCTGTAAAATACGCTTATGTCTTCAATACCTTCAAGCCCGGAGATATCTATATCGGCATCCGAATTCCCGTCAAACGGCGTAGCATCACCCGTGCCATCCGTAACAGCTGCAGTGATATCAGCCGGTGAGTATATGACCATCCTTCCGGTATCTGCGTACTCAACAAAGAGTTTGTCTGCATTTCCTACAGCCCGGCTTATGAGCGCATCATCATTATGACCATATAGATCAAAGGATCTGTCGACACTCGAATACACATTGCTGCCGATCATCCTGCCGAGTGCATCAAGTATCACAAATCCGTCTTTATAAGAAAACTCACATACCGCATCCATATATCCGGTTACAGATGCCTGTATGTCAAGATCTTCATCAAGAACATATGCAAGTGAATCCGATACGAGAAGGATCCCGTTATCGCTTACGAGCATCTTATAAAATCCGAAGCCCGGGATATCACATTCATTTGCCACGCGTCCCGTGGCATCTACCGCCTTCATGGTTCCGGAAGCAGTGCCGCCATAGCCGTCTTCAATTTCACTGTAGACGTACAACATCTCACCATCGGAAGACGAGATGACGTAATCCGAATCATCGATCCTGATACTCTGTCTGAGCTGTCCCGACGTGATATCTATAAGCCCGCACCATGACCCGTCGGATGCGCTTATCGAAAAAGCGGCACATGTGCCGTCATCCGTTATGAAGACATTGTCAACCTCATATCCCTCATCGCTTATCGCAACACCTTCCAGTCCGATCCGGAATACTTCCTTTGCATCCTTAAGTCCGATCACGGCCTCCGGCGCAAAAACCAGCGCAGTCTTCGTTCCGGCTGCATAGTATACGTCATATCCTTCCTCCGACAGAACGCTTTCGCTGCCCGTATCGATATCCCGATGGATAACTTGCATGTCAGGGGACAAATATATTACTCCTGTGTCGGAAAATACGGCACTATCGCTGAATCCGGTCTCGACGCGGCAGACTTCACCGTCGTTTTTTATATCCTTAACGATAAAATAGCCGTCGCATCTCAGCAGTGCATAAGAACCGTCATCGGATACACCGAATCCAATCACATCCTGAGGGATGCGAAAATCACCCGCCGGAAAATAACACTTTTCGGTCTCGTACGGTGCTACTGCGGCAACAAGTGCTTTAAATGCATCGGGATTATAGCCTTCATTTTCGTTATCGGGAAGAACATTCCTAACGGCATACATGGCATCTTTTCGCAGTCCACGTGACAGAAGCCGGGATGATGACAGAGCCATGGCACCGGCATATTTATCGCTTATGACTTTATTCTGTCTGCTTATCTTAACGGTGAAGAAAAGACACGTAACGGCAAAGGCTGTCACGATCGCAAATGCAATGGACACCGCGATGATCCTTTTTCTTATCTGCCTCTCGCGATGGCGCTGTCTCAGGTCATCATAATTGAGATTAAAGATCGCCGCGCAGAGTTTTAAAACGACATTGTCAAGCGCCTTAAGTCTTTGCCGGTTGTTTTCTCCCCTGCAGTCGGCGGCAAGAGGTTCCCTGTCAACTCTTACAGTTATGTCATTGCCGTTTTCATCCTTCGCGCTTACCTCCTCATACATAAGGATATCGGGAAATGATTCCTCCGGCTCACCCTCTGCAAGAACCAGAAGAACGTGCTTCCTGTCGTGAGTACTTACGAAGGTCTCTATCTCTTTTTTGCACCATAACGATTCTTTAAGTCTCGGAGTACATATGACTATCAAAAACTCGGAATTATCAAGGGCAAGTGTTATCGGGTCAGACAGGTTGTTTGACAGCGGCAGTTCCGCTTCATCCCTGAACACTCTCTCTATCTTCGTTCTGCCGTTTCCGATCTTTTTTATCACAGGATTCGGAAGCTTATAGCTTTCCAGTTTCTTATGCAGATTCTCCGATATGAAAGAATCGAGTTCGCAGTGTCTGTAGCTTATAAAAGCATCATACTTTACATTATCAAGTGACATATATCCATCCTTTTGATTCTCTGATCGTTTGAGTTCTTACAGCAAAGATCATTTTTTTATTATATAACATAAAAAAATATTCCGCGAGTGCGCTACTCGCGGAATGCTTTTAGGGAGGTTTACAAATGAAAAAGAGTTTTGGCTTATTTTCTTATCTACACTATATATATCGGCTCCCTTTTCAAAAACTTTATAGCAATTTATAGTTTTTTTATCTTTTCGATCACGGCATCTATGATCTCGGGGGTTTCGTAGTCCATGCCGTCCCTTCCGTATGTTATGGCATAACTGAAATTGTCAGCCATGCACTCTTCCGGATCGATAACATACCCTGTGTTTCGGCCAATCAGATCAAAGAAATTGTCTGCATCGGTGTTATGATAATAGACGTCGCTGCCGTCCGTCGGGACAAGCACCCCCGCCATGCAATCAAAAAAGCTGTCCCCTTTCTCTTTGAACGGTTTTTCCGCGATAAGGGCCATGAAACAATCTTTTCTTTCACCGTCTATGTTAAAGGAAGCATATGAATTATGGTGCTCAACATCCGGATTTGATATGAATTTCTCATACACCGACGGCGGGATCTTAAAATCCTCATCACCGATGGTAAAACCTATGATCTCATACATTTCCTTTCTGAAATCCGGATTCGATCTCGTCAGGCAGTGAAAGATCTCGTGCCACATGATGCTTTTTCCGTAAAGATGGGTGCTTTCATCATCATCGCTGATGATATCCATCAGGTACTGTCCCATATATATCTGCGTTCCGTGTGTGTAAGCGCCACTGCCCGATTCTTCCTTCTGCGTGGATCTTATCAGTGTGATCTCATCCATATCGGGCAGGACATACCCTTGCTTGCTCAGATCTTCTTCCATCTCGGCAAAAAGATCGGATAAGATCTCCTTTTCTTCCTCCGTAAACTCCTGCATCTGCGAAGAGCCGAACTCTTTTACATCTTCCAGCGTTCCGTTAATATTCTGAGTTTTATACTGTATATCACAAGGGCTGAACCCCTCAAAGTACTCCTCGTTGGACAGATAGCACTTTACTGCTTCCTCCCTGTCGGCAAAGTGATATGCGATCTTCTGCTTCCCCTCCTCCCCGGGAAAGTTTACGTTCACGTTTACCGTGCATGCGCACAGGGCCATTGCAAGCACAAAAGCCGTTATTACCACCACTCTTTTCTTCATTGCATTACCGTTCACTTATCAAATACCTCCTGTTCCAATTTCCATTAATAGGTTATCTATACCTGAACCTCGCCGGCAAGCACCTTCCTGTAATCCTCGAGATTTTTTTCAAGAAGGGACGGCGTATCGAGTCCGTACGGGCATTTACTCGCACACGAACCGCAGTGCAGACAGTTCTCTATCTGCGCCATATTCTTCTGCCATGTTTCATTAAGCCATGCGGATGAGGGCGCGCGGCGAAGCATAAGCGACATGCGCGCACAGTTATTGATCTCTATACCCACAGGGCAAGGCATGCAATAACCGCATCCTCTGCAGAACTCACCTGACAGCTGCGCACGGTCTTTTTCGATCAGTTCCCGTATCCTGTCATTCATTACCGGCGGTCTGTCCATATATGACAGCCACTCGTCAAGCTCCGTTTCCTTTTGGATCCCCCAGATCGGAAGAACATTATCAAACTGTGCGATAAACGCGTATGCAGCCTCCGAATCAGTGATCAGTCCTCCCGCCAGTGCCTTCATGGCAACAAATCCGACTCCGTTATTTTTGCATATATTCACTATTTCCATATCCTTGTCCGTTGACAGATATGAAAAAGGAAACTGCAGTGTCTCGTACAGTCCGCTTTCGGCTGCCTCTTTTGCTACCGAAAGCCTGTGGTTGGTGATGCCGATATGGCGTACCTTTCCCTGATCCTTTGCTCTTTGCATTGCATCATAAAGACCGTTCTCTTCGCCGGGTTTCGGACAAAACGGCAGATTATGAAACTGATATACATCGATATAGTCTGTCCCCAGTTCGCGAAGCGATGTCTCAAGATCCTTCTCAAAATTTTCAGCTGTTACCGCAGGAGACTTTGTTGCGATGAATATCTTATCACGCATGCCTTTAAAGGCCAGTCCGACCTTATGTTCGCTGTCGCTGTAGCCCCTGGCTGTGTCAAAGTATGTCATACCGCCTTCATACGCCTTGCGGAGTATCTTTACCGCCGCAGAATCATCCACTCTCTGTATCGGAAGCGCACCGAAAGCATTTTGCGGTGTCTCGATCCCTGTTTTTCCCAGTTTCATAAGTTGTCTCCTCCTGTATTGCGAACCACGACATTACCATTTAATGAATTTGCTCATCTGCGGGATCCTGCCGGATAACGTTGCGACTTCCCACACTGCTTTTTTCCCCGGAGCTTCAACGGTAATTGAATCTACCGGCATGCCCTCGGGAACGGTCACTTCAAACACGACCGATCTTCCCTTTTCAGGCTCCTCCGTGTTCGATCTTATACTTATCCCGGAATCATCAAAAAGCGGAACTACAACAACCTTATCAAGCGCTCCTTCTTCGATCGTGATCGGATACGACATCTTTTTGCATATCTGCTCGGGAGGGTTCACGATGATAAGAGCCAGAGCATCTCCCGCCAGCTGCTTAAGACGTCTCCACTGCATATTGCCGCCAAGCATATATTCAAAATATGCCCATACCGCTCCGTCACACGGCTCGTATTCAAATTCCTCGGTAAACTCTTTTTCGCGTCCTATCTCATCGACTATCCAGCACTTGGCAGATATCGTGTTCTTATCCTTGAAAGAAAGCTCGGAAAGCTCTCCGTCCTGAATATGGCCGATAAAATGTCCCCATATATCATATATATCGTTGTATTGCTGATAAACGGCTGTTGAAAGGTCATCGCCCTGCCATAT
>CADCPL010000131.1 GCA_902803305.1 uncultured Lachnospiraceae bacterium | reverse complement strand
CTTCTCAACTGCCTGTTCATAATCCTCGGTACGGAAACTGAGCCTTTGTCGCTGAAGATAATGGAGCGGTTTTCGCTGCGGGAGGATATGTTCTTCGTTAAATGCTACAGGATTGCAAAGACATTTTGGCTGACTGCGTTTCTGCGTGTGTTCGATCTTGTAAGGCATCCCTCGGACGGTTTTGCGCTCATGAGAGATGTATTCAGGGATTGGAACGGTTTTGATCTGAATGAGGTATACACGGTTCTCGGACTTCCCGAAGAAGAGCTGATAGTCGCGATAGTTGCGATCGCTTTACTTACGATCGTCTCGCTCATTCAGAGAAAGGGAAGGATCGGAGAGAGACTGATAGCGAAAAATGCCTGGTATGCTTATGGCGTGCTCGTTCTTCTGTCGGTGATAGTACTGATCTTCGGAAGCTACGGTCTGGGCTATGATGCACAGAGCTTTATCTATATGAAATTCTGATATGCGTGATATAAGAGTTAAAAAGTTAATAAGAGCGATAGTGATGACGGTAATTGCAGTGTTTCTGTTTGTCAGCATCAATCTGCTTTTCAGTCCCAAGTATATCGAGGAAAACCGGGAGGGCAGGATCACTCCGGAATTCTATCGGGAGCAGACGAATGATGACGTTATATTTGTCGGGTCATCAACGGTAAATTCTGCCATCAATCCGGTAGTACTGTGGGATGATTACGGGATCACGTCGTATGACCGTTCCGGTGCATCTCAGACGTCGTGGATATCATATTATATGATAAAGGATGCGATTGAGGTTTCCGATCCGAAAATGGTAGTTGTGGATATGTCTTTTTTCAGGTATGGTGATGATTACTGTGAGGAGCCCGAGAACCGGAAGGCTCTTGACGGGATGAGGCTTAGTCATACCAAATTCCAGTGCCTTCGCACTTGTATGAACGAGGATGAGAAATACGTGGACTATGTTTTTCCGATAGGAAGGTATCATACGAGGTGGAACGATCTAAAGGCGGAAGACTGGAAGTATCTGTATCATAAACCGACTATAACATTCAGCGGTTTTATTCCGGAGTATGAAATCGAACCGGCAGAAGGGATCCCGATGGACAGATCGGAACTCGATGTAAGGATGTCACAAAGAAATTTGCTGTTTCTTGAGAATATCATCGGAATATGCCAAAGTAACGGGATACAGGTGTTGTTGATCAAGATCCCTTCGTTTGAGCCTAAATGGGGTGACAGCTTTGAGCGGGATGTCTTATCCGTAGCCGATGTGCATGCTGTTGAGTATATTGATTTTGACAGATTTACGGACGAGATCGGAATAGACTACATGACGGATACAAATGATGCCGGAGGGCATCTTAATGATGCGGGAGCCGAAAAGTTCACCAGGTACCTTGGTAAAGTTATGACGGAGAGTTATGAACTCACCGATCATCGCGGCGATCCGGCATTTGATAAAGCGTGGAAGGAAAAGAGCGAGAGATATCATTATGGAAGATAAGAGAGCGATATCACTGAAGAGAGCGGAGCAGCTCCGCGAGGAGATCAGGGATTTCCTTGAATTTAAAAACGAATATTTGATGGATATGAGCATGCGCAGGGATGTGATGAGCCTTCAGCACAAGAAGGATCTGCTCGAATATTTCGGCGCAGGCGAGGATGATTGGAACGACTGGCACTGGCAGCTTGCGCACCGCATATCGTCAACGGATGTGCTTGGCCATTTTATACATCTGTCTGATGAACGGAAAAAACTGCTTGATGACATATCGCTGAAATACCGCTGGGCAACTACGCCATATTATCTGTCACTGATGGATTATGATGATATGAACTATCCCATAAACAGGATGGCGATACCTTCGAAGGACGAACTTGATGATGGCGGAGAGCTTGATCCGATGGCTGAGGAATATACCAATCCCGCATCATGCATCACGAGAAGATACCCGAACCGTCTCATCATCAATGTCACGAGTTCGTGTGCAATGTTCTGCAGACACTGCCAGAGGCGCAGAAGGATCGGGGAAACGGATCAGGTTGAGCCGATGGACCGTATCGCAGAAGCTGTTGAATATATCAGGAATACGCCGGAGATCAGGGATGTTCTCATAACCGGAGGAGATCCGCTTATGCTGCCTGATGCGGTGCTCGAATCGATAATCTCGAAAGTGCGCGCGATAGAGCATGTTGAGATAATCAGGATAGGGACAAGGCTTCCCGTGACGATGCCGCAGCGCATCACTCCTGCGCTTACCTCGATGCTGTCGAAGTATCATCCGCTGTTCATCAACACACAGTTCAATCATCCGGGAGAGATAACAAAAGAAGCCGCAAAAGCATGCACAATGCTTGCGGATGCGGGGATACCTCTCGGTAATCAGATGGTGTTCTTACGGGGGATCAATAACGATAAGTATATTGTGCAGCTTCTAAATGAACAGCTGCTCAAGGTACGGGTGAAACCTTACTATATTTTCCACCCCAAACAGGTAAAGGGAACGGGGCACTTCTCGATCAAAGTGGAAGAGGGACTTGCGATAATGAAATATCTTCGCGGACATTCATCGGGACTTGCCATACCGCAGTATATCCTGAACGCTCCGGGAGGACTCGGCAAGATACCGCTCCTTCCGCAGTATATTCAGGAAATGGATGATGATCATGTCTGTCTTCGCACATGGGAAGACAGGGAAGTGACCATAGAGTACTAGTTTCTGTATATGATATCCTCGCGCGCCGGACCGTTACTGATCATGGTGATGGGATATCCGATCTTTTTCTCGATGAATTCGATATATTTACGGCAATTCTCGGGAAGCTTGTCATATTCGCGTATTCCCGATATGTCGCATTTCCAGCCCGGAAGAGTCTCATATACGGGCTTTGCGATCTTGAGAAGTCTTGTTACGGGGAATTCGGTCGTGACCTTGCCGTCGATATCATAGCCGACGCAGACGGGGATCTCGTCAAGGTAGCCGAGTACGTCAAGGACCGTAAATGCAACATCGGTCGTTCCCTGGAGCCTGAGGCCGTATCTTGATGCAACACAGTCAAACCATCCCATTCTTCTGGGACGTCCCGTGGTGGCACCGTATTCGCCGCCGTCACCGCCGCGCTTCCGGAGTTCATCGGCAGCGGCTTCGTCTGTTATTTCACTCACAAATTCACCCGCACCCACGGAAGATGAATATGCTTTGCAGACAGATATGATCTGTTTGATCTCATAAGGAGGTAT
>CADCPL010000130.1 GCA_902803305.1 uncultured Lachnospiraceae bacterium | reverse complement strand
GCATAAGAGTTGATCTTGTCCGCTGTAAGGCCGAGCGGATATCCCGATCCGTCACATCTCTCATGGTGCATCAGCGCACACTGCTTGACGTTATCATCTATATTCTTATCTTTAAGGATATTGTAACCCTGAAGGGAATGAGTCTTGATTATGTTGTACTCTGCCGGAGACAGTTTATCGGGTTTTCTGATGATCGTGTCAGGTATCTTGAGCTTTCCGATATCATGAAGAAGAGCTCCGAGAGTAAGTATATCCACTTCATTCCTCGGCATACCGAGCCATTTGCCGAAAACATTACATATCAGCGCGACATTCAGCGAATGCATATATGTAAAGTCATCGTACTGCCTCATGTTGTGGAGCATGTCAAATACGCTCAGTCCGGTCATATCCTCTGCGATAAGATCGGTAACGCTTTTGACCATCTCCGCACTGTCTATATCTCCGCCGAGCTCAGCGATATTTTTAAGTTTATCCTTGAAGTTTTCCGTAGTCTCAAGAAATGATTCTTCGAATTTTTTGAATTGCTTGCTGTTCTTGACCTTTTGAGAATATGCGGAGTTTTCAGTTATCTCACCGCTTGTGTTGTCCTCGACTTCTTCCTCTTCATCCGATATACGAACAGCCAATACAGAATAGAATTCAAGACGCGTGATCATCTTATCATCAAGCGTTGAACCCTTTGGTACGATCATCTGATTATTGTAAGATAAAACATCCTCCGCCGTTTTCATTCCCGGGCGGAGGTCTGAAACCCGTACCCTCTTCACTAACCTTCTCCTATGAGATCATCCCACCTTTAACTTGAACTTCTGAATGTCTCTGTCCGTTTCCACCTTTTCGATGTTGGCACCAAGCTGCCTCATCTTCTCGGGAAAATCTTCGTAACCCCTCTCAATATACTTGATATCATCTATTGTTGTAAAGCCGTCTGCCACAAGTGCAGCAAGAACAAGTGCCGCTCCCGCCCGGAGATCCGGTGCGGAGATCATTGCCCCGGTGAACCCTTCAACTCCTTCTATTATAGCAGTATTTCCCTCAACCTTTATATTGGCTCCCATCCGAAGAAGCTCTCCCACATACTTGAACCTGTTCTCAAATATGCTTTCGGTCACTATGCTGATTCCTTCCGAAAGAGCAAGCGTGGTTGCTATCTGAGGCTGCATGTCGGTAGGAAAACCGGGATACGGCAGGGTCTTAACCTGTGTGTTTGAAAGTCTCCTTGCCGCAACAACACGAAGGCAGTCATCAAATTCTTCTATCTCACATCCGATCTCTATAAGCTTCGCGCTTATGGATTCCAGATGCTTGGGGATCACATTTCTGATCATCACATCACCTTTGGTGATGGCTGCGGCAAACATGAATGTTCCCGCTTCGATCTGATCCGGGATTATGGAATAAGTCGTCCCGTGAAGCTTCTCCACTCCCTTTATCCTTATGACATCGGTACCGGCACCCTTTATATTGGCACCCATACTGTTCAGGAAGTTTGCCACATCAACGACATGCGGCTCCTTGGCTGCATTTTCTATTATCGTCTTTCCGACCGCAAGAGTTGCCGCAAGCATGACATTGATGGTTGCGCCGACGGTAACAACATCCATGTAGATGTGGTTGCCTACAAGCGCCTCCGTCTCTGCGGATATCATACCTCTTGATACTTCCACTTTGGCTCCGAGAGCCCTGAAGCCCTTCAGATGCTGGTCTATCGGACGGCTTCCGATATTACATCCTCCCGGAAGAGCAACCTGTGCACTGCGAAATCTTCCGAGAAGAGAGCCAAGCATATAGTATGATGCTCTGATCTTCTTGATATAACCATCATCGATGGTCATTGAATTTATACTTGACGCATTGACCCTTACCGTATGCCGGTCTATGCGCTCGACCTTCGTTCCTATACTCTCCATGGCCTGTATCAGCACGGCCGTGTCACGAACGTCAGGCAGATTTTCAATTGTCACGGGCTCACTCGTCATAACGGAAGCTGCGAGGATACCAAGCGCCGCATTCTTGGCGCCGCCGATCTCAACTTCTCCGACAAGAGGGTTGCCGCCCTTTACAATGTACTGCTCCAACTCCAATACCTCTGCTTTATTCTGTTTCGAACATACAAAACAATTATAATACCCCCAAATTTACGATGCAATATTTATGCATTTTTTCGGAGATTATTAACAAATCTTACAGCGATCACTGCAAATATTTGAGCGGATTTACTTGTGAACCGCCTACCAAAATCTCAAAATGCAGATGCGGTCCCGTCGATACGCCGGTATTTCCGCTAAGAGCGATCTTCTGCCCCTGTGAAACGGTCTGTCCCGCCTTAACGAGTACCTTGCTCAGATGCCCGTATCTGGTGCTTCTTCCGTCCGGATGCTGTATATAAACGCAGTATCCGTATCCGCTTCCCCATCCGGCTCTTGTTACCGTTCCGCCACACGACGCCATAACGGCCGTACCGATGGGAACAGCAAAGTCAACACCCTTATGATATGTGCTCGCTCCCTTTTTCGGAGCTTTTCTTCGTCCGAATCCCGAAGACACTCTTCCCCAAACCGGGTGTATATATGTGGGCGGGGTCTTCGTTCCTCTTTTTACGATCTTTGCAACAGCTTTGACGGTGACATTTTCATACAATATGTCGGTATTTGTAAGCTCCGCATTCCTGTATGTTATGTCGGCAACGACCTTTCGGTATCCCGTTACCGGCTGCTGAAGGATCTCCGTATGGTTGGTATACCAGCTGTCTTCATCTATATAGATGACATCCGCATCGTAGTTTTCTTCATAATATCTTCTCTCCGTCCTTACTACTGAAAGCTCGGGTTCGGGCGATGAAATGGTTATCTCGTCTCCGACACGGATCGTTGCTTTTTCATCGGGTATGCTTGCCGAGTTAAGCTTTATGATGTCGGCGATCGACATGTCGTTTTTCTGCGCTATGACACCGAGCGTATCTCCTGCGACAACCTCGTATTTTTTACTCTTTTGGCTTGTTTTCGTAACTGCTTCTATGGCATCTTCAAGAGAGCTGATCTTGTTGCCGTCAACATAAGCCTGGACAACCTCAACATTTTCGTCAAAATTGATATTTCTTACTCCGAATTCATATTGGTCTTCAACATTATCGATATACGCCGATTTATATAACTCTTCCATTTTCAGAAGAGCTCCCCCTACGGGAAAAGCGGATAATTCTTCCGTCTCCTGTGTCTGTTTCGCCACTTTATCTATCTTGGTGGTCAAAACATTGAGTTCCCTCGAATTGTCGGGTATTATCGAAACCTTCCACTCGGAATCCGGATCATATTCCTCCTTGGAAGCATTAAGAAGTGCTATGACCTCTTCAATGCTCTTCAGGTTAACGGTAAAATCATTGATCTTGACTTCATAAGCAGGCTGCTTTGTCTTCATGACGCTTTCGCGAAAGACATCATATATATTGTTGACTATCGTCTCGCGGTCATCCACGTAACCTACGACATCCGTTGAGCCCGACAGAACAACTTCGGAATTCACAAGCACAAGACCGCTGCTTTCCGAGGCGATCCTGCGTCTTGCCTCCAGGATCATGCCGTCAACCTCCGATGCATCCTTAACCGTTCCGACCTGTGTTCCGTTTATGAACACACTGACCGTATTGCTTCCGGTATCTT
This sequence comes from uncultured Lachnospiraceae bacterium, assembly GCA_902803305.1. Taxonomy (GTDB): domain Bacteria; phylum Bacillota; class Clostridia; order Lachnospirales; family Lachnospiraceae; genus UBA2868. The sequence continues at coordinate 1,737 of CADCPL010000130.1, read as the reverse complement.
CTATTTTGGTAATGCCCGGTGCAATTACAAAAATTAGCAATGCTGTACCCAGCATTGCTAAATAGTGTGAATATTTAATAACGTTTACATACTTGGTAAAAAAACTCATTGCGGATCAGATCAGAAAGATATAATACCCAAAACATCATAAAGAATGTACAGCACAAGCGACACAACGTTCAGGATGAGTGTCACCAGTACCATTATCCGAAGCCCCGCAACCGACTTGGTAAGACCGCCCTTTTCCTCGGTATCCTGCTCGGCAAGCGCTGACTGAACATTTCTGTAACACTTAACACATTCCTTGTGTACATGATCCTCAAGTTCTTTATATAGCTTTTCCGCATCCTCGGCGGTAAACGGAGCCGGAGCTTCCTGCTCATCCTCTTCGGTATTCTTGGTAAAACCATTAAGAACATCCTGACGGATCATGTTCAGTATCGCTCTGTTGTCACCGATAGCTCCGATGATCTCATCCTTCTCACTTGAAAAATCAACCGTGAGATCCTGCATGGAAGGTGTCTGGCTTCTGGACAGCTCCTGCAGACTCTGTGCGATCCTGTCGGAAAGCTCGGATGATGAATTCTTAAGTTCGTTGATAGCCTCTGCATTGGACCTGAGGCTTTCCACATTCCTTACGAGCATTTCATTGCTCTCGGAAAGAACCTCCGCATTCTGTCCCGCGATCCTCTCTATCCTTGCAAGAGTTTCCGCATTCTGTTCATCAACTACCGCGATCGGAGCAGCAGGTGCAGCGGCTGCGGGCTCACGACGCGATGTTGCGGAAGCTGCATCATTTATACTGTGTGAAATGGCATCAATGATGGCTCTCTCGGATTCCATCCTGTCAGCCTTGGCTTCATCAAAGAAATCCGCAATAACATCAAGCTGTTCTCTGTTGCTCTTTGCTATCGCTTCGCTTACCGATTCATTTATCGCATCCCTTGAAACGCCTTCGGGAGCACTTCTTCTCGGAGTCCTTTCAAATCTTTCGCCTTCATAGCGATCTTCAGCCGGCTGGCGCTCATAACCTGCGCCTCTCATGCCCGAACGATCGTATCTTCCTCCAAGTCTCTCTCTAAATCCGTCCATTTCTACCTCCATGATGATCATTGTCGATCAAACACCAAATATCGTGCATAATTTTACCATTTTTCATAAAAAAACACAATATATGCGCGCGAGCAAAAGTATTGTGCATTATCTACAAATCATGTGCCTGTTTATTGGGTTTGTTTAGAAACATTTACTATATGTTCATTATTTGTTCATAATTCGTTCATAATTCGATGGTATATTAAAACCATCTCCAATGGAGAGGATTCTCCAAACAACCAGATGTATTTTTTCATAATATTGGCCAGGTGACTCTCATCCACCTGGCCACTCCTCATTTATATGATAAAGTTCCAAGGGCAAAGACGATCACGCTTGCATGGATCGCCTTTTGACTTTGGAACTCAACAAATATGAGGAAGTAGCGATTTACAGTGTAAATCAGCGAATTCCGAATATTTGCAGAATTGCGAAAGTTTCGAAGAAACGAGCAATTCGTATCATATAGTTTAATTAAACTATCTTCCAGATCGCCTCTTCTTTCTTAGCTCTCTGGATCTTATCATTGATTATCAGCATCCTGTCATCAAGCTGCTCTACCATCATCGCACACTCGAACAGTTCTTTTTTGATCTCTTCCGGAGCATCGCTTTCGAACTTGTAGTTCATCTTGTGCTCCAG
>CADCPL010000129.1 GCA_902803305.1 uncultured Lachnospiraceae bacterium | reverse complement strand
CAACGATCGTGGGATATCCGTCTTTATTTACATAGGAAAGGGATACGTTATCTGAGGAAGTAGCGCGAACACTGAATTCACCGCCTTCAAGTCCGGTGAAGTCGTAACGTCCGCCCGATGTCTTATCAAGATCATCGTTGAGGGCAGGGTTATATGATGCGCTGGCAGGTCCGTTGAACTCAATATGGAACTTATCCTTATTGGCAAGCTCCTTAGTATCAACATAGATGGACGCCTCATCAAGACCCGAACCTCTTATTCCGGAATCTGTTACGTCAATATTCTCGTTGCGCGCAGGCTCGCTCTCACCGGGGTCTTCCTGTTTTTCCTCGGGCTCCTGCGGCTCCTCGGATTCTTTCGTCTCCTCGGGCTCCTGAGTTTCCTCGGGTTCGCCTTCGCCGATATCCTCGGTCTGCTCGCCCGACTGCTCGTCGTCCGAGACAACCTCGATATTCAGCTCTTCATCAGCGCCGTCCCTGGTCTCTTCAACAGCATCGGTATTAACGACGATGCCGTCATCCGTAGTGACCTCGGCAGCCATTGTGGCTACTGATGAGAATCCGGTCTCAAGTACCATCGCGATGAGTGCTATCATCGCCGTAGTAGTTCTGAACCAATTCCTTCTTTTCCTCATAATGTTTCTCCTTTGATACCTTTCCTGGTTTCTTTAGGTTTACATAACTTGAAATGGGCATAATTACCCTATTCCCTTATATTTTTAATGACATTTACGGTCCAAAAAAAGGTTCATTTTATCGACAAATTTTTTATAAAATTTGACTCTAAATAATAAACAAAGTTGCGCAACCTTTATTGTGCAACTTTGCTAAAACGCCTTTATCGTATGATTTTTCCCGTATTAAACGGGGTATTTCTCAAGCGCGTACTCCCTTGCTTCGTCGTATTCCATGGGCTTGCCCCAGATGAAGCCCTGAATGAAATCGCAGTCAAGCTCCTTGAGGGATTCGATCTGATTCTCGTATTCGACACCCTCTGCAATGACTTCCGCATCCATGATATGGCCCATGTATATGACAGACTTGACGAAATCCATGTTCATCTCGTTACGAACAAGGTTATCTATGAGCGATTTGTCGATCTTCACAAGGTTGATCGGAAGCTTCATGAGCGTCTCAAGCGACGTATAGCCCGTTCCGAAGTCATCAAGTGCGATCATGATCTGATTGTCACGCAGGATCTTGATGTTTTCTATCGTATGGCTTCCCTCTTCCACGAACGAGTACTCGGTGATCTCGATCTCCAGGCACTCGGGCGGGAATCTGACTTCATCAATGACCGATAGTACTTTATCGGCGAAGCCGGCTCTTGCTATATCCTTGGCCGATATATTGACGGCAACGGTGATCGTATTGCCCGACGAATAGCATATCTCGCGGAACTCCGTCATAGCACGCTTGAGCACGAACCTGTCGATATCAAGAACGAGATCCGACATCTCGGCAACACCGATGAGCTCGCTGGTCGGGATCCTGACCCCTCCGGGCGCACTCATACGGATCAGAGTCTCAAAACCGCGCAGTCTCTTATCCTCAAGAGTGAACTGCGGCTGGTATACAAGGTAAAAATATCCGTTCCTCAGGCTGTCCTTGATCATGCGCTCAACGTAAAGCTGGTGCTCCAGCTTTTCCTTCATCTCATCGTTGAACATATAATACTTCTTGGTGCTGGACTTGATCGCGTAATTCATTGCGATGTCGGCGCGCTTCATGATCGTGTCCGCATCAGTCGATGAATCTACGAATTCAGCCAGGCCTGCATAAGCAGACAGATATATATTGGAAGGAACTCCGTCCTTATTGAGCGTTATCGTATCTTCGATAGCCTTGAGCAGTGAATTTATTATGGAATTATAGTCGGCAGATTCGGGAAGGATGACAGCATACTCCGCTCCCTCTATCTTGTAAGCTACGCCTTTTCCGTCAAGAACGGAGGTGATCCTGTTTGCGACTATCGTCAGCAGTTCGTCCCCGTACTTGCGCCCGAGGTTGGCGTTAACGGGAAGAAAACCGTCCAGATGTATGAAAACAACGCGACCCCGCTCGTTGAACCATATCTTCTTGCGGATATCGCGGTCAAATCCGTATCTGTTGAGCAGTCCCGTGATCGAATCGGTGACTGCCATCTTGTTACTGTACTTTATCTGCTGGGAAATAAGCGAGATCGCGATCAGGAACATTATCGCGCTGAACGTACCCGGCGCGGTTGACAGGCTGTGATTTACGAACACGCTCCTAAGCGAGCCCGCCACGGACATTCCGAGTATGATGTATGACCAGATCAGGCCTTTTTTTCTGTCCGTAAGTACCGTGATTATACACAGAAGGCACAATACCACCTGTATACATCCGTTAACGGAGGTTGACGGGATCTGCATATCTCCGAACTTTATTACATCGCTCACGCGAACGACAACAAAAATCGTCAGCCCGTACAAAAGGATGGACAATGCAACGCATGTCCGAAATAAGAATGTTTTATACCTGAAATGTGTCAGTCGCATAACATGTCCTATCAGTAAAGATATACGTCCTTAAAGACGCCGTGCACGAAAAATCTCTGCTTGTTGGATCCGCTTCCCGAACAGGTGACGAGCGTGACTATGTTCGTGTCGGGATCGGCCTTGGCTGCGCATTCACGCACCGACAGCTTGGCCGCCTCACGCAGATACGCCCGGTATTCCTTGAATGTCTGACACGTGTAGTACATCTTGGAATCCGTATTATCAAGATAATATGAAAAGATCTCATAACGGTATATGCCCTCGGGCCTGAACACATATATGTACGGGTCCTTATCGTATACCGCCTTGTTGTTTATGTAGTTCTTGAGATGCCCGAACATCGTGCCGTTCTTCATATTATGACCGTAGAAGAAAGTATTGCGGCTCGTGAGCATCGGATCGACCTCATGGTCCATGAATACACATCCGCTGCTGTTCTTCTGCATCTCAAAGGTGTGGTGAAGATAAAACTCGTTGTCCGTTCCCTGCACGACCGGATGATTGATATCGGCTCCCGGAGCATACAGCCAGCACACAAAACTGGAATTGATCTTCTTCAGACTGTCAAAATCAACCGTCAGATCCGGAAAATCACTCCTGTTGTAATTGCGCGTCAGAGTCTTCTCTTCTTCTCCCGCTTCCTCCGATATCTCCTCTTCGGAAGGGGCTTTTTCATCAGAAAAATCACCATCGCCCATGACGGCATACTGCTCGAGGCTTGTGTATTCATCCTCCGCACGCTTGTATTCGAGCGTGGTCTTGATGAGCATGAATGCGCAAACAACAAGTGCAATGCTCGCTATGACGATGATGATCTTCCTGGTCTTACTCATGCGTTAACTATCTGTCCGAAATCGGGCTTGAGGCTGGCTCCGCCGATAAGTCCTCCGTCGATATTGTCCTTGCCGAGAAGTTCTGCAGCATTTCCTGCATTCATCGATCCGCCGTACTGGATGCGTACTGCTTCAGCTGTGGCTGCGTCGTACATCTGACCGATGATCTCACGGATCATCTTGCAGACTTCCTCAGCCTGATCAGCCGTAGCTGTCTCGCCTGTTCCGATAGCCCAGATAGGCTCGTATGCAATGACAAGGTTCTTAACCTGATCTGCGCTAACGCCGTCAAGATCCCACTTGATCTGACGTGCGATCCACTCCTTGTATGTTCCGGCCTTACGAAGTGCAAGTGATTCGCCACAGCAAAGGATGGGCTTAAGACCTGCTTCAAAAGCTTTCTTAACCTTAGCGTTGATGAGGATATCGTTCTCGCCGAAGATATCTCTTCTCTCTGAGTGTCCGATGATGATGTATTCAACACCTGCGTCCTTCAGCATCGGAGCTGAGATCTCGCCTGTGAAAGCGCCCTTGTCCTCAATGTAGAAGTTCTCGGCGCCAACCTTCACGTTGGTTCCCTTTACTGCTTCAACAACGGGAACGATGTCGATAGCAGGTACGCAGTAAACAACGTCAACGTTGTCGTTCTTAACGAGATCCTTTAAAGTGTTACAAAGTTCAACGGCTTCGCTGGGAGTCTTGTTCATCTTCCAGTTGCCCGCGATAATACGTCTTCTTGCCATGTTTATTCCTCCTATCTTCATTTGTCATCAGCCGCATAAACACCCGGGAGTTCCTTACCTTCAAGGAATTCGAGGGATGCGCCGCCACCTGTTGAGATGTGGCTCATCTTGTCTGCGAAGCCGAGCTGGTTACATGCAGCTGCCGAGTCGCCGCCTCCGATGATCGTTGTAGCGTCTGTCTCTGCGAGAGCCTTAGCTACGGCGATGGTTCCCTTTGCAAGAGTGGGATTCTCGAATACGCCCATAGGTCCGTTCCATACGACTGTCTTTGCTTCCTTGGCAGCGTTTGCGAACAGTTCCTGAGTCTTGGGTCCGATATCAAGACCTTCCATATCTGCGGGGATCTTGTCGGAATCAACATATGTTACATCTACGGGTCCGTCGATGGGATCCGGGAATGATTTTGCGATTCCCGTATCTACAGGGAGAAGAAGCTTCTTGCCAAGCTTGTCGGCTTTAGCCATCATCTCTTTACAGTAATCTATCTTCTCATTGTCAACGAGTGACTTACCTATCTCATAACCCTTAGCCTTAAGGAATGTGAATGCCATTCCGCCTCCGATGATGAGTGTGTCGGCCTTCTCGAGAAGATTATCTATAACGTTGAGCTTATCTGCAACCTTGGCACCGCCGAGGATAGCAACGAAAGGACGAACGGGATTTTCAACGGCGTTGCCGAGGAAATCGATCTCCTTCTGCATCAGATATCCGACAGCGTTTGTGCCGCCCTTCTGGCTGATGTACTTGGTAACGACTGCAACGGATGCGTGTGCTCTGTGAGCAGATCCGAATGCATCGCATACATAATCGTCTGCAAGATCTGCGAGTTCCTTGGCAAATGCTTCACCTGCTTCGGTGGGCTTTGTCTCTTCCTTGCCGCGGAAACGTGTATTCTGAAGGAGTACAACATCCCCGTTGTTCATTGCCGCAACAGCATCGGTTGCTGCCTGACCGGTTACGTTGTAATCGGATACAAATACAACCTTCTTGCCGAGCTTTTCGGAAAGTGCCTCAGCAACGGGTGCAAGAGATTCCTTCTCATTGGGGCCTTCCTTAACCTTACCGAGGTGTGAGCAAAGGATAACCTTGGCTCCATCCCCTATAAGCTTCTGTATTGTGGGCAGTGCAGCTTTGATACGTGTATCGTCGGTGATCTTGCCATCTTTTAACGGTACGTTAAAATCACACCTGACAAGAACTCTCTTGCCGGCAGCATTAAAATCATCAACACTCTTCTTGTTCAATGACATATCCATGTCCTCCTGTTTGTTTAGATTTGTTAAACCAACGCCTGATATTATAGCACAATTACATCAGACGGTATAGCACTAAATCACTGTATCGTTACATTAACGATCTTCTTCTTCGCATCATTACCGTCAGCGGTAAAGGCCGTGATCGTGGCCGATCTTACGCTCGTGCCTTTCTTTACCGTGATCTTGCCCTTCGCGCTTACCGTTACGTCTTCCGATGAACTCCAGTATGATACTTTCGTATCCGTGTACTTCATGTAACTCTTGTAGAGTTTGGGATTGGCGGATGTAACACCGTTGATCGTAAACTCGGGTGTGAGCGTATAACTTCCTCCGGCTTTTACCGTAACATTTTCGTCCATTGTCATGGCAGTCACATCACCTCTTACCGTTACAGAGATCTTGATCTTCTTGCCCGATCCGTCCTGAGCCGTTCCGGTAATATTTGTTACACCGGGCTTAAGGCCCTTTACTGCCAGTATATCATTCTTTGTCGTAAGAGCAGATGCACCGGGCTCACCATACTTTGCACTCGCTGCCGGTGTACCGCTCGAAAGGTACGCCAGTGCAACATTGTCATTATCAGGTTTCCACTCTATCAGCGTATGATCATCGGGAATACATCCGGGAAGTATTGCTACCTTTCCGTAAACAAACGCTGATGATGAAGACGAATCGATAACCAGCTTCTTCCTGTCTGCCTT
>CADCPL010000128.1 GCA_902803305.1 uncultured Lachnospiraceae bacterium | reverse complement strand
GTCATCTGGACTATTGATTCAGGGGAAACATTCGAATGAGTCGATACGTTACGAAACATTTCTGCCAGGGCATTTCTGTTAACAGGCATTCCTTCGGTCATCATCCTGTCGGTCATGGCAAGAGTTGTGTTATTAACAGGAAGTCCTGCAGCCTTGAGAGCTGCCATCGCGGCACTGCTGTTGTTAAGATTGGAAAAAAGAGGACGAAGCGCTGTCTGACCGCCCGGTGCCTTGGCAACTTCAAATGTCAGCCGCATCCCGACTTCAATGCTTGCATCACCCTGCAGTTTTGCAGTCATGGTCTGATCATTTTCGAGGTGAATGGTCACTTCATTGCCATTCTTATCAACGATCTCACCGGTCACGGTAGATCCCGCAGGTAAAGTTTCAGATCCGGCACCGTTTACCTGAGCGGAGACGGGTCTTGTGATATCCGAAGCACCCCCGGTACTTAGCTTTCCGTATTCGTTGTTTATGTAATTGCCGGTATCGATCGTTATTGCCATAAATCCTGCTTTTCAGATAAAGTTCTTTATGAATGTCAGTCTGTGAATGGGGCAGGGACCGAGCTGCCTGATCGCTTTGATATGATCGGCACTTCCGTAACCCTTGTTTGACGCAAATCCGTATCCGGGATACTCGTTATCGAGTTCCTCCATCATCCTGTCTCTTGTGACCTTTGCCACTATGCTTGCCGCTGCGATCGAGCAGCTCTTGGCATCACCTTTGATGATGGGTATCTGCCTTATATCAACTCCCGGTATCGTAACTGCATCGTTTAATAATATATCGGGTTTTACAGCCAGATTCATTATGGCAGAGCGCATTGCCTCATATGTTGCCTGCAGAATGTTTATCTCATCTATCCGCTTATGATCAACTATACCTATCGATACCGCGACGGCACGCTTGCGGATAACATCATAGAGTTCATCACGTTTTGCGGCTGTCAGTTGTTTGCTGTCGTTCAGATACAGTATCCGCTCATCCTTCGGAAGTATTACGGCTCCTGCCACAACCGGTCCGGCAAGCGGTCCGCGTCCGACCTCGTCGATACCGCATATCGCCCGGCAATCTCCATACTCCTTCTCGTATGAAAGCATGAGTTCCGTACGTTCTTTTTCTTTTTCAAGCTTATCCGCCAGGCTCTTCGCTCTTTTGACAAGCGCCTGCACTCCGCTTCGCTCATCCGATGAGTAATTATCAATAAAACTGCCGTAATCACCGTCTATAGCGTCAAATGCTGCTTTTATATCACGTATACTTTCCATACGCCGCCTTCTTTTCTTGTGATCAGAAAAACTTTATATTCCTGAAGGGATATACCCTCATGAACATTCTACCTTTTATTCTTGACCGTGTCACTATTCCGACATCTTCATATCTGGAGTCAATGCTTTCTTCCCTGTTGTCTCCGACAACGAAATATTCATCTTCAAGAAGGATTAACGGCTTATCTGCGATCCCGGCATATTCCGGCCGGTCAAGCCCCTTTATATCATCGATCTCTTCATCATTTATGAAAAATCTGCCGTCCTTTATCTGCACGGTCTCATTCGGAAGACCTATTACACGCTTTATAAGGTCTTCACTTCCTTTTTGCTTAAATACGATTATGTCATATCTCTTGGGATCACGGAACCGATATGAGATCTTGTCGATCATTACGCCGTCGCCTGACTCAAGCGTATGTTCCATTGAATGATTATGAACACTTACACGTTCAAATACATATTCGGACAATATAAAAGTAAGCAGGAGTACTGAAAGGATGAACAACCCGATTTTAAGTACTCCGATCATGGATCCGCCGGCTTTTCTCTTTTTCGTCCTCTTTTTCAATTTAAGTTTTCCTATATCTGATCAGGGGTTTCAAGTGTTATATGTCCAAGTTTACCGGACCTGAACTCATCAAGCACAATATGAGCTCCTTTTCCGGTATCGGGCTCGTTTCCTTTTTTCAGACATCCTCTTTTCACGGATATCTCCTCTAAGATAACGGCCGTTTCTTTACTCTCGTCGCACCCGTATCTGTCAAAAAACACGCCCGGATAATCCGTCTTTACATTAGATATCAGGTTCATCGCAAGTTCCGTCTCATCAAGTATCTCATCATTTATCGAACCGATATATGCAAGATTCAGGCCTATCTTTTCTTTCTCGAACCTCGGCCACAATATTCCCGGTGTATCGAGCAGATCAACTCCCTTACCGAGCTTGATCCACTGCTTGCCTTTAGTCACTCCGGGCTTGTTGCCGGTCTTGGCACTTGCCTTTCTGCACAATGAATTGATGAAAGTAGATTTTCCGACATTGGGTATGCCGACAACCATAGCCCTTACCGGGCGGCCGATTATTCCCTTTTTCCTGTCTCTTTCGATCTTCTCGCTGCAAACCTTCTCGATGGATCTGTTTATCGGAGAAAATCCTTCTCTGGATCTTGAGTTGATGATGAGCGTTTCAAGACCTTTTCCCTTGAAGTATTCCTGCCATTTGGCATTCATGGCCTGATCGGCAAGATCGGCTTTGTTGAGAAGTATCAGACGTGATTTTCCGCGTGCGAGTTCATCTATATCAGGATTTCCTGAAGAAAACGGGATCCTTGCGTCGATAAGCTCGATCACAAGATCCACAAGCTTGATATCTTCCTGCATCATCCTCTTTGCTTTTGTCATATGTCCGGGATACCACTGAACCTGCATCACTCGATCCTCCCGGCCTGTTTGTTCTTGTATTTCAGGCTGTACCAGGCTTTTCCCTCGATCAT
>CADCPL010000127.1 GCA_902803305.1 uncultured Lachnospiraceae bacterium | reverse complement strand
GTCAGTCCGACCGCTCTGTTCTTAGGGATTATGACTCCGTGCGCTCCGGCAAGATTGGCTGTTCTGATGATCGCACCGAGATTATGCGGATCCTCGATATTATCGAGAAGTATTATAAACGGGTCTTCGCCCTTTTCCTTTGCTTTTTCCAGTATGTCATCAACCGATGCATATTCATATGCGGCACATTTTGCGATGACCCCCTGATGATGACCGGTCTGACTCATGCTATCGAGCCTCTCCTTGTCAACAAACTTTACCTGAACATCGTTCTTTCTGGCCTCTCTCTTGATCGTTGAGATCGGCCCGTCACTGCTTCCGTCAAGTATGAACAGCCTGTCGACGGGTCTGCCCGATCGCAGAGCCTCTATGACGGCATTTCGCCCTTCAATCGTAAACTCTTCGTAACCCATGATCTTATCCTCATACAACGCTCATGACAGCTTCCATGATATCCATAACGCGCTGCATATCACCCTTCAGATACAGATATCCTATAAGAGCTTCCAGCCCCGTAGCCTTTCGGTAATCCCCGACCGGCGCATTTTTTGCCGCGGTTGCAGACTTGGTATTTCTTCCGCGTCTGTATACGGACATCTCTTCATCCGTCAAAAGATCGTTATCAATAAGATAGTCAGCCCCCTTTGCCTGGCTGACTGCCTTGATATATCTTACCGCCTTACGGTCAAGCGTATTTGCCGGGCAGTTTCCTTCAAGCACAACTGCCGTCTTAACTATTGCTCCGTATATACTGTCTCCTATAAAGGCAAGGGAGAGCGGAGAATACTGACCGGGATCCGCCCCTTCATTTGCGAACCTTTCTTTTACGGAGTAAAGAAGGTCGGATTTCATTTCTTCTCCCACTTTGTTCCTTCCCTTGTATCGATGAGCACGATGCCTTCCTCAAGAAGCTGTGCTCTTATCTCATCCGCAAGCGCGAAATTCTTTTCTTTCTTGGCTTTAGTACGCTCTTCGATCTTTGCTTCCACCCGGGCAGCCAGCTCGGCATCGACCGGTGTTGTCTCCTGCCCGTTCTCATCCGCTGCATCGGCCTCAAGCAGTTTCAATCCGAGAACCTGATCAAAATCATCTATCACCGCACGCTTTGTCGCGCCGCTCAGGCCGCTCTTAATCACGTCATATATAAGCGTCAGTCCCATCGCGGTATTTACGTCATTTCCGACAACCTCAACGAACTTATCGTGCCATTCTTTCTTTGCATTCTCATCCACACTGCCTTCATCAGAGATAGAGGCGATCCTGTTCTTAAGCTTCTTATATGTCTGTGCAGCCTGATCGAGCGCTTCGTACGAAAAAACAAGCGGCTTGCGATAATGACTTTGAAGCGTAAAGAACCTGTAGGCTATGGGATCATACCCTTTTTGTTCAAGGAGTGAAACCGTAAGGAACTCTCCTTTTGACTTACTCATCTTACCCGTCTCATCATTCAGATGATGGACATGGAACCAGTAATTACACCACTTGTGACCGGTGTACGATTCGGACTGTGCGATCTCGTTCGTATGATGCGGGAAGATATTATCCACACCGCCACAGTGGATATCCATATACTCTCCGAGATGTTTCATGCTGATACACGAACATTCGATGTGCCATCCCGGATAACCGACACCCCATGGGCTGTCCCATTTGAGCGCCTGATCTTCGAATTTTGATTTGGTGAACCAGAGTACAAAATCATTTTTGTTACGTTTATTCTCGTCCTCCGTCACATCGTCTCTTACGCCTACCATGAGTTCATTCTCGTTCTGGTTTCCGAACACGTAGTAGTTGTCAAGCTTCGACGTGTCAAAATAAACGTTTTCTCCTGCTTTGTATGCGTAGCCTTTTTCAAGCAGCACTTCGATCATGTGTATGAACTCGGGAATGCAGTTTGTTGCGGGCTCAACCACATCAGGTGTCTTGATGTTGAGCTTGCTGCAATCCGAGAAGAACGCATCTGTATAGTACTTTGCTATCTCCATTACTGTCTTGTGTTCACGCTTTGCTCCCTTGAGCATCTTATCCTCACCGGTATCGGCATCAGACGACAGATGTCCCACATCGGTTATGTTCATAACGCGCGTAACGTCATATCCCGAAAATCTAAGAAGCTTCTCAAGCACGTCTTCCATCAGATAGCTTCGAAGGTTTCCTATATGAGCAAAATGATATACGGTAGGTCCGCACGTATACATTTTTACCTTGCCTTCTTCATTCGGCACAAATTCTTCGACTTTTTTTGTGAGCGAATTGTATAATTTCATTTTCCAACCTCCACACGCCTTCAAAGACGCGCAATTCCTCTCTTTACTCTGAAATCCTTCCGGTACAGCCGCTGCATCCGCTGCATGGTCTGTCTGTTGCAACAGTATATGATGTCAGTTCATCCACGCTTACAAGAAGACACACGGCCTGAGCACTTATCCCTTCTCCGCTTCCGGTAAACCCGAGACCCTCCTCCGTTGTTGCCTTAACATTGACCTGGGAAGGCTCGATACCGAGCGTCTTTGCGATATTT
>CADCPL010000126.1 GCA_902803305.1 uncultured Lachnospiraceae bacterium | reverse complement strand
GCCGCCTCATATTCACTTCCCGGCTCACAATATGCGGGCACAACATCGATATCCGCTTCATCGGTTGCGATAAGATTCAGCAACACACCCGTTCCTTCCGGCATAAGCTCCGCAATGACCACGATCGATATACCGGCAACTTTAAGTTCCGGACGGCCGAGATCTTTTATGCGAGCAAGCATCAACTCGACATCCGCTGCCGAAAGTCCCGCCTCGTAAAAAGTGATGACCGCAGACTTGTGCTCTGTCTCCGACAGCAACTTGCCTATCGAAGCTATCGCATCATTCGCTTCACTTATTGTTTTGCAAAGGTATTTTTTCTGTATCATGTTCTATCCTTCCCGTTAATACCGCTAAGGTCGAGCACGTACATTCGATCCCCGTCCTTCCGGTATCCCGTCTTCTCGAGAAAATCCGTATGATGGACCGGATCCATGCCGAATATAAGTGTCTTATAACCTTCACCTGCAAGTTTCTTATGGAGGAACCTTCCGACGGATGTATCCCGATATGCGGGCAGTGCGTAATCGAGCAGCGTGTTTATCGTATCAGGCTGCTCCACCTTTCCGAGAAACAGACACGCCGGATCGGATCCGCAGCATACGATATAAACTATGTCCGCCTTTACTCTGTCCGGATCATAATCCGGAAAAAAATGCCTGATGTCTTCATCACACTCAGACAGCATATACGAAAAAAAACCGTCATCCCGGCTGGTCTTTATCAACCGGTAGCTCTTCTTTTCATTGAACAGCTTCGTCAGCTGATATATGTTGATTCCCGCAAGTGCTATGTTCATGACCGCCGTCGGATATGATCTGATCATAAGTGCGTATACCGCAAATATGATGCTTCCGATCAGGTTGATCACTCGAAGCCTCACGACCGATGTCATGAGCATCGACAAGAGCACAAGCGCCGAACCCACATATCCTATCAGTTCTATTATCACAGACGTATCCATATCTAAACGGTTTTCACTTTCTCTTTCGGAAGATGGCGCATCAGCATCTTTTCAAGTGCATAACCTTCAACGGGCTTGGACAGGTAATCCGTGAATCCTTCCGCAAGATACTTTTCTCTTGCGCCGACCACCGCATCCGCGGTAAGGCATATAACAGGCGCGTTGCTGCTCGCCCCGCCCTGCGTTTCACGTATCTTATGGAACGCTTCCGTACCGTCCATCTCGGGCATACGCTGATCCATGAATATCAGATCATACTCCGTCTCCTTTGCCATCTGTATGGCATCGGCTCCGCTTGTGGCTTTATCACATATGACCTGTGTATCCTTGAGCAGATGCATCACCACCATGATGTTGACCATAGTATCATCAACTACGAGAACACGTGCGGTCGGTGCACGGAACTTGCCATAATCCGGTTCCTGCTGCGACTCATCGGATACCGCCTCAGCCATCTCGCCCACCGGTTCATCCGATACGATCTTCTGCGGAATGGTAACGGTAAAAATGGACCCGCGTCTGTATTCGCTCTGAACGGAGATGTTACCGTTCATCATATCAAGAAGGCGCTTTGTGATCACAAGACCGAGTCCGGTACCTTCCACGGTACTGTTTCTTTCCATCTCCAGACGTTCAAAGCGTGTGAAGAGTTTGTCTCTGTCCTGCGCCCTTATACCTATGCCGGTATCACTTACCGTAAATGTCAAAAGGAGCGTATCATCTTCCTGCTTCTGCCCGCTGACCTTAAGGCTGACACAGCCCTGGTCCGTGTACTTAACGGCATTGTTCAAAAGGTTAACGAGTACCTGACGAACGCGCAGTGCATCCCCGCACAGGTTGTCCGGAAGCGATCCGTCCACGTCCTCTATATACTCAAGATCCTTATCATTTGCCCTGACCCTGACCATGTTGCCGAGTTCGCCGATCAGGTTCCCGAGGCTGTACGGTGCCTCCGCCAGGTCAATACGCCCTGCTTCTATCTTGGAAAAATCAAGTATGTCATTAACGAGTGCAAGAAGATTATGTCCCGCGTTCTCAACATAGCCGGCATAACTGATGATGCTGTCCAGTGCTTCCTTCGCACTCTTGTCATCGATGCTGTCCTGCCCTTTTGCTTTACGGCTCTCGCGAAGTACCATCTCGTTCATTCCGAGCATCGCGTTGATCGGTGTCCTGATCTCGTGCGACATATTTGCGAGAAAATCACTCTTTGCCATGTTCGCACTCTCGGCACGGACTTTATCTTCAAAGAGCTGTCCCTGCATCTTAACAAACGGACGCACGGTTGAAAACGACAGCGCCGCCGCAACAAGGATCGCGATAATGAGAATGATCACATAGCTTATGACCGTTGATCGCATCTGAGACGATAGCTGTCCGTCGAACCAGTCCGCCGAAAAATCAACCGCGATGATACCGGCTACATTTCCTTTGGAATCAAATACCGGACTGTATGCACTGTAGAACTCACCCCATTTATCCGAGTACGGAACCTCATCGACAGCTGTCGTTCCGTCTCCGGCCTTTGCCAGCGCATCAGTATACTTTACACTGTCACCGAAGGCTGCAGGTGTTTCCTGGTCAAGATCCATGGTGAACACAAACTGCCCGTCGGCTTCTTCCTTTATGCTGTATATATACTCAAGTTCGACATTATCCCGAAAGACTGCGAGACTGTTATATATGTCGTTGTATGAATCCGATCCGACATCATCGGCGGTAAGTGCGCCGAGAGCATCACCGTCAAGAGACCCGGAGGCACAGTTTGCTATATCAAGCATTCGCTGCTGGATGGCGCGTCGTATGCTGATCCTCGCCCTGTACACGGATATGGAACAGAACAGTATACCGGTGATCAGCAGTATCGCTTCCACCATCAATATTATCTTGGAAAAAATGTGAGTTCTGTTATCGTTCAAAACCGACTTCCTTATTGCTGCTTACTACTTTATTACAAGTTCACATGTTGCCTCATTAAACGAACTGCCAAGTTCCTCAGGTACTGCTTTTATCTCATACACCCCGGGTATCGCCTGATCGGTCACCGTCACTGTGCCTGTGTCCTCGTCTATCGAAACACCCGTCTCTCCCTCTATATAATCAACCGACCATTTCACCTTCGGCTGATCCGCCTTCTTGCTCGGGATACCGATGCTTATCGTTTTGGTCTTTGCCTTGCCGCCCGCCTTCGGAGCGGTCATTGTAACCGATGTCTGCTTAAGTACCAGATAGTTTTCGGCCGACCCCGCAGCCACCTCAACAGATGCGGATTTCTTGCCGATCTTAGCCGTAACTGTTCCCTTTGCTCCGGGAACAGTCGCAACCACATATCCCGTCTTTGATACTTTTATGCCTTTTCCCTTAACGCTGAAGGTCGGCTCCTTCGAATCCGTATTATCCTGCGTACCGACAACCTCCAGCCATGTGCCCTGACCGGCGGTAAGCGACCTAAGCTCTTCATAGTCGTTGATCCTGATGTCACCGGCGGGCTTTTTAACGATAACCTTTGTGTATGACTTTGTCTCGTTTCCTTTTGCATCCGCAAGGGACCATTCGATGTACGTAGCTCCCACATCTTCCGCAGTGATCTCAAATGCAGCCTTTGAACCGTTGCTCGTATATGTCACTCCACCCACGGAGCATACTGCATCGTTCTCGATCGTATATTCAATATTTCCGGTCCGTTCTCTTAAGCCTGCAGGAACCGATATCGAAGCTTTACCCTTTGCGTCCGCATTCAGAGTAAGTGTTTTGGTCGCTGCGATCTGAAGTTTCTTCTTACCTTCGGTTATCGGCGAGTTATCATGTGCAGTTGCGTCAACAGTGATGTTAAATGTCAGCGTGTCCGATCCGTACACGGCCTTAACAACAGCCGTCCCGGTATTTTTTCCCTTCGGAAGATTCTTTGCGGTAACAACTCCGTTTGTAACGCTTATACAGTTCTTCGGATCAGCGGATTCGATGCTCCATTTATATCCGTATATATAGTTTCCGTCCTCACTCGCTTTCAGTCTTCTGACTTCGCCGGGGATCATCACCAGATCATCATCATCTGTCACCGTAACATGACATACAGCCGTAAACCCGCCGTCGACAGTAGTCACTGTAATATCGGCAGTTCCTGCTGCAATGCCG
>CADCPL010000125.1 GCA_902803305.1 uncultured Lachnospiraceae bacterium | reverse complement strand
CCTGTCGTCAAAGAATATCCTTCCGACATCGAGCGCCATCCTCGCTTCCTTATATGATCTTGATACCTCACGGATCTCACTTACGATCGTTCCGTATGAAACATGACAGATCCTTCCGGTCTGCTTGTTTACGAAATCAAGTATCTCATGTGCGGCTTTGTCAACATCTTCATAAGTCTCATTGGCCGCAAGTTCACGAACGATTATTATCCCCTTCTCGTCAACCGCCGTGATAAAGTCCTTGGTCCTTGCCTTGAAATGCGCACGGACGCTCTCTATCACATTGATCTCTTTGGCCGAAGGAGTCTCCGCAATGATGATGATCCTGCGGGCCTCCGCTTCGATCCGAAGCTTCTGTGAACGCGTATAGATATCAACGAGCAACAGGTTATCAAGAAGAAGATTCTTGATAAAGTTATCCTTGTCGAATCTTTCCTTGTATGCGATGAGCAGATTCTGTATCTGGAAAGCCGCGATCTTGCCGACCGTGTACGTATCCTCCGTCGTTCCCTGAACAACAAGGATATACTCTATCTGAAGCTCATCGTATACTTTAAAAAACTGATAGCCTGAGATCTCCTGGCTGTCCGCCGGCGATCCCGTAAAGCTGGCGGCCGCATCATGATAGTTGATGTCCTCTTTGAACGTAGATGCCAGAACTTTTCCGTCCGTATCTATAACGGCCAGTTCCGCTCTGGTGATCCCCTTCAGCCCCTCAATGGTACTTTGCAGTATTTGATTGGAAATCATACCATTCTCCTTTATACTGATCCAAACAAGGATCGTTCAGTCTGTAACCCCCACAGACATTATATCGATTATTCTAATACATATCGCCAAAAAAATAAACAATTTTTGGCACTTTTTCACAAACAAAGATCATCTGACTATATACATTTCACATTTGTATCTGTCAAAATCAAAATCCGCCATTTTTTCCATGGTAAGGCCATTGTCCGTAAGCTCCTTCTGTTCTTCATCAGAAGGCGTAAAACCGTCAAGTACCGTTATCCACAGATTCGTACCACGCTGCCGCGATACACTGATCGCTTTTTCAAGAGGATATACGAACTCAAGCTCGGCTGTGTCCTTATCAAGATAAGTGTAAAACGGTATGCAGTTCTGCATCTCCTCGTGCCCGCCAATGCTGAAGTATACGTCGCCTTCATTCACGTGCTCGCGCAAGAATGCGATCTCCTCATCGGCGGTGTTTCCATACTCCACCTGCCATTCAACGGTATATACGCATATTCCGACTGCCAGTGCGGCAACAAGAGCCGGTATGAACGATCTTTCCTCCGAAAGCATTATCGCGGCAAACAGCCACAAAAGTCCGGTCGAAAAGAACAGATATCTGTCGACAAAAATATTGGCGCTCATTATATGACATACTACGGTCCCGAACAGGAGCACGAAGTAATAAGTCAGGAAACACCAGAATGCATACATTGCGGTGATGTCTCTTTTTTTACCCCGGATCATTCCGTACGCAAATACAGCAAGTGCCGCAAGCATGATAAGGCCGCACAGCAGCGTTGCAAGCCTCATGCCTACCGTGTATGGATAAAGGCAGTACTGAATGAACATGCGGATATCGATGTCCGGCATCGAAAAATATCCGCTGACCCTCGAGAACTGCCTAAGAGTTATGATAAGACACGGCAGATAAAGTACAAACGTTGCCAGGAGGCATTTAAGCCACCCTTTTATCATATCCCTCTTTCGAATGATAAAATACAGGAGAAGGAAAAGATATGAAAACGCCACGGTCACAAAAGCAAAATGGTGGGAATACCCTGCCATGACCGAAAAGAGCGTAAAAGCCGTCCATTTTTTCGCCGTAGGCTCGTATATCACTTCATACGCATATATACCGGAAGCCGTTGCAAAGAAAAATCCCAGGCTGTACATCCTTATCTCGACGCCGTAGTACAGCATAAGCGGCATGCCTGTTATAAAGATCATGAACAAAAGCGCCGT
Organism: uncultured Lachnospiraceae bacterium; assembly: GCA_902803305.1. Taxonomy (GTDB): domain Bacteria; phylum Bacillota; class Clostridia; order Lachnospirales; family Lachnospiraceae; genus UBA2868. Next base: position 5,860 of record CADCPL010000125.1, on the reverse strand, counting down.
GCGAAGTCCGAAACGTTTCCGTACAGTAGTTGCACCGAGCGCGATCGTAAGTATCATCGGGACAACCGACGTTATCTTCATAACGTAAGTACTGTATCCGAACAGATCCGTCGAAAGCTTCAGCAGGATGTTGTAGAGCGGCGGGAGCGTGTCGGCCATGGACCGCTTGATCACGCCGGCAATATCCGTATGGACCAGCGATGCGGTAAACGCTTCGTCCATCCAAACGTTATTGTTCCACACAAGTGACAGAAAGACCGCCGACAAAATGATCGCCGCAGCAGCTGCCGTCACATTTTCATTTATCTTTGATATTTTTTTCATTTTTTTGATGCTTTTTTTCAAGCCATATGTTATAATGACTATGTATCTGAAGATCAGACTTTTAAGGAGCGATCCATGGAACTCAGTATTGATGCTATCCCTTATATCTCAATGGCTATGGCGCATGAGAATGTCATGTCGGCAGTGGGTACCCGTCTGCTCGAGTCATCCCTTGATATCGCTTCAGCCGAGGTTGAGAATCTGACGAAGGCAATGGAGCTTTCCGTTAATCCTGCCGTCGGAGCCAACTTTGACGTGGCTGTCTGATCATTTGATCATCTTCATTCGAATGTGAATCCTGCGAATTGAAGATGACCTTCACCTCTGAATGTAAAGTAGAGGTCATTGATCCCATCCGGGATGATGACTTCTTTTTTTGTGTCATGCCATACGTTCGCATATGATATCGGAAAGCTTCCGAGGAGCTGACCGTCCCACGCGGTCCGAACCTCAAGGTTTCCGTTCGCATATCCTTTTGTCCTTACCGAGGTTACCTTCGCATCCGTGCATTTAAAATACTTAAATCCGGCTCTGGCTCCGTCCCTCATATTGCAGACATAACCGTTTACTTCGTCGCCGTCACGGCCTTCCTGGGTGATCTTGGGGAATCTGTCATCCATCCATCCCTGCCAGGGAACCGAAAGTTCCTCCTCATCGGTAAACAGATTACATGCAAGATACGCCGGGTAAAATCCCTTCTGCGTAAAGGCCTCGCTTCCGCACGATGTTATCATCGACTGGTAAAAGCCGCCGTCCGGCTTTTCGCTTAGCTTTTCAAAACAGCCCTGGCGGCTGTAATTGGTACCGTTCGTATGTCTGTGATAGAAAATGTACCACTGTCCGTTTATGCAGATGATGCTTCCGTGATTGTTCGCGCAGTAACACCCGGGCATGTCTGCTCTCTTGTATGTGTCTATGCCGATGTCGCCGTTATCCACGAGAACTCCCCTGTACTCGAAGTCGCGATCGGGGCTTTTGCTCACTGCATAGCACAGCTCTCTGCACACCTGAGAAGAATATATAAAGAAATACAGATCGTCTTTTTTTCTTATCGAAGGAGCTTCAAAGAAAGCATGACCTTCATATCCGGTTCCGATGCTGTTATGCGTTGCGGGAACGATAAACACCGGATCCTTGATTATCGTCAGCATATCGGGACCAAGAGTCGTGCACATACTGCCATGTCTCGTCTTGTCCGGGATCGGACAGAATCCCGTATACAGATATGTGTTATCTCCTTCCGTCAGTACTCCCGGATCGAACTGAGGCTCATCACCCTCTCTTTCACCGAGCCTGCTTCCGTCGGCATAATGGACATAACCGTAAAACTCATATCTTCCCGCAGGCTTGTCACAGACTGCAACGGATACAATGCCGAGGTTAGACAGGACATAGTACAGATAGTATCTTCCGTCCGGACCCACTGTCACATCGGGCGCATACAGGTTTCCCTGAAGATCCTCATTCTCCGGATCATCACTTTTTGTATAGATCACGCCTTCGTATTTCCAGTTTCCAAGGTCACCCACATCTGCCGACCAGCACACATAATCGCCCATGCAATACACATCCCCGCCGAACTTGTCATGGGATCCGTACACATAGATGCGTCCGTTAAAGATATAGGGCTCTCCGTCGGGAATGTACTCCCACGAAGGCAGATAAGGGTTTGTTACCTGTTTTAATACATTATCCATTAAACATCTCCAATACTTTAGACATTCCGAACATCACAAACAGCACAAAACATATCCCGAGCACGGTGGATACCCTGAGCCAACGGGCTTTTTCATATTTTTTCGTAAACATATCATGAAGCGCTTCCAGATTTCCTTCATGCTTTGCGATCCAGACAACGCACGGTATGGCAATGGCGATACTGATGATGGCTATCACGAGCGTACCTGCGATCATCATATAGATCATGTCACCGCTCCTTGCAAGTTCGGCAGCCTCTGCAAGATCCGCTTCCTCACCCAGTCCTGCTGCGGCTTTTGACATCGCAAACATCATAAGCATGTTGGAGCCGTTGACACACATATGTATTATGAGAGACGGCACAATGCTGCCTGCTGCACGGTTCACTATCGAAAAGATCATGCCGAGCACAAATGCATATGCGGCCTGATTGATGTTCATGTGAGCAAGACCGAAAAGCATCGCCGAAATAAGCCCGGCACTGAGCGGTCCCACATATTTTTCATAACGGTTATAAAATATCCCCCTGAAAACGAATTCTTCACAAAACGGTCCGTATATAGATGCAAGAAACCATACAAGAACGCCCGATCCGCCCATCAGGGTATCGGACATCTGTGCCATGGTATTACTGACAAAAAGCTGGGATAAGACATTTACAAAAGATGCGACCGGCGTTACAAACATCGTAAGGAGCAGGCACATTGCTGCCGTGCCCGGCTTTACACGACGGAATCCGAGATCACTCCGAAGATCAAGGTTTTTTACAAGTATATAGATAGCTCCGGGTATCAGTATCGTAAGTTCCGAGGCCACCAGACTCACCTCGACCGGAAACTCGAACCCTTTGTCGGCCAAAAGGCTGAAGGCGATCATGACCAGCAAATGAACGAGCATGCATATGAAAAACAGCCATCCGAGACTGCTCGTTTCGGATCTTGCATTATCCGCTGTATTCACTGCACCCTCCTTATAACTTTATCATCTACTGTTATGCGTCTTTGTTTGTATAATATCCCGGCAGCGCGCTTAAATGCATTCTTGCTCATACCGAGCTCTTTCTTTATCACTTCAGGGGATGCCTTGTCTCCAAACGGAAGCTCTCCGCCGCGGCTGTCTATCATATCCATCAGGTATTCGGCATCTGCCTCCATCCTGACAAGTGCCTTCTCCTCAGAGGACAATCCCTTATCCGTGTACATGGTAAGGCACAGGCGCGAACTCTTGTCTACATAGAGTTTAACGAGAACGAGCTCTCCCGCGGATACGGGTTTGGTCTGCTCCGAAAAAGGAAGGAGCAGGTCCTTCTCCAGTCCCCAGTCAACGAATGCTCCGATCCCTCCGGTGGACACGACGCGAAGAAGTCTTACCTGTCCGAGCATGATCTTAGGCGTTCTGACGGTGGCGATGAGCCTGTCCTTTGAATCGCGGTACACGAACACGTCGATCGCGGCCCCGCGGTTTATCTTCTCAGGAACCTGATTCGCCGGCAGAAGTACCTCGTCCGTGCATTTTTTATCCGGATCCTTTTCATCCGCCAGATAAATCCCATGCTCTGTTTTTCTGTGATAATACAGTGTTTGTTTCTTTCCGAGTTCTATCATTTATCCGATATCACGCACCGGCCTTGAACGATATGATCCATGGCGCGGGTTGAACGTCAACATTGTGCCTGCTCGTTACTTTTGATACGCTCACCTGGATTATCTCGGGATCGGACACGCAGAATTTCTTGCATTTTTCTATCATTGAAGCCGCAAGTACAAAATCAAGCGTGTAGATCACGAATTCCATGTTCGGATTGAGCCGCAGAAGACAGTCGATCTCCTGTTCCATCGATGCGCTCGCAACGAGCATCGTAACATCCGGGACCGGCAGATCCTTCATCGTTTCATCATCGATATGATCGATTATCGTAACGTTGTTAAGGCCGAACTGCTCCACATTCTCTTCAAGAGCACTTCTGTCATTTCCGTTATACTCAACCGCGATGATAGTTCCTTCGCCGTTTAGTATCCCGGCCTCGACAACTATGGATTCCGCGGATATGGCGCAGATGTTCTTGCCTTCTTCTATCTGCATCTTGGACAGGATTATGGCTCTTATCTCGCTTCCGACATACTTAACGCTTCCCTTTGCAAGTGTCTTGTTGTCGATGCCGAACCTCATCGTTGCCCTGGCATTGGGATTGAGGATGATCATTCCCGCCGAAGCGTTTATGCCCCTGTCTATCATGTTGGAAACGGGATCTTCCTTGATCGGACCCGTCGGATCGCTTCCTTCGTTGTATATGACCTTGCAGTCACCAAGACCCGCATTGTACATCCTGTAGAAGATGTCCGGATGACCTGCCTCGGTAAACACAAGAACACATCTGTGCGCTTCGCATGTCGGAATGAGGTTCTTGTTCTTTTTCGTGATATCAAGGATCTTGACATGCTCCAGATCTATGTTCGTGTTATCTGAAAAATACTGAAGCCATGAGATGATATGTGTATTATTGAATAAACCCTCCATAGATACCTCCTTACCTACTGCACAAAAACTGAAGATTTTCCCACTGCCTGTCGACTTCTTCCTGCATCGCGGCGATAAGATGTTCGCAGCCCGGCTTGAACAGATGCTTGAACCTTCCCTGCTCTCTCAAAAAGTCCTCGATGGGAAGCTTCTTCTTCGGCTCATATGTCAGTCTCCATACGCCGTGATCTACTTCGTACATCGGCCAGTAGCATGTATCGATCGCCAACTGGCATATCTTCATTACATCGGCGGTATCGTATCTCCATCCTCTCGGACACGGCGCGAGCATGTTAAGGAAAGTCGCACCTTCCGTATATATGGCCTTTTCCGCCTTGACGTGTATGTCCTTAAAATCCTTTGTAAAGGTCGTCTGAGCAGCATAGGGAACATGATGCTCGGCGATTATCGCGGTCAGGTCCTTTCTGACCTGGACTTTTCCGTTACTGTTGCTGCCTACCGGTGTTGTGGTCGTATCGGCAAACTGCGGCGTTGCCGAGGACCTCTGTATTCCCGTGTTCATGTAAGCACCGTTGTCATAGCAAACATAGAGCAGGTCATGACCACGCTCCATGGCTCCTGACAACGACTGGAATCCTATATCATATGTACCTCCGTCACCGCCGAAGGTGATGAACTTGAAGTTCTCCTCCTGGGGAAGGCGGCCTCTCTTTTTAAGAGCGCGGTACGCTGTCTCCACACCCGAAAGCGTTGCTCCTGCGTTCTCGAAAGCGTTATGGATGTAGCTGTCTTCCCATGCCGTATACGGGTACATGAACGACGACACCTCAAGACATCCCGTTGCATTTCCGATAACGGCTCTGTCTCCCTCGTGAAGTGCGCGAAGAACGGCCCTTATCCCTATGGTCGCTCCGCAACCCGCACACATCCTGTGTCCCGGCGCCAGCCTTTCCGGCTTATTCATCAGTTCTTTAAGATTATATCCTGCCATTTATCATACCTCTGTTATTGACGCATCTGCGTCCTTCGTCCGAAGTCCCACATATCTGTGCTGCACGATCTGCTTTCCGTTTTCCGTTATATCCCTCAGTTCATCAAATATCGCTCTTGCAGTCGCGACCGTAAAATCACGCCCCGCCAGTCCGTACACATAGCTTACGCTTTCCGTGTATATCTTTTCTCTGTAAAGTGCAGCGGGAACCTCACTTGCCAGCGGTCCTCCGCATCCGTTATAGCTCTCGCATCTGTCCATGATCGCAACGGCTTTGCAGCCCTTTAGCGCCTGCGCGATCTCTTCTGCCGGGAAAGGTCTGAACACGCGAAGCTTTAACACACCGACCTTCCTTCCTTCGGCACGCAT
>CADCPL010000124.1 GCA_902803305.1 uncultured Lachnospiraceae bacterium | reverse complement strand
GATGAGATCGTCGAGCTGATGGTCTCTGCTACGATCTTATCGGCAGCAACACCGAACTCCGATTCCATCATGTCATTGAACGCTTCTCTCTCGGTAACGTTAAGAGCACGTGTCTTGAAGATGACCTCGTTCGATCCGGTAACCTTCTGTACCTGAACGTTTGCATCGCCTGTGATCTTCTCTATTGAAGGAACAACCTTTGAGTCGATATCGGCAAGTGCCATATCCTCATTGAAGGTAACATTTGTTGATGTACCGCCGAGGAACTCAAGGCTGTAGTTAAGAGCATGTTTTCCCATTGCCGAGTTTACGATCATCGTAATGATACCTACAACGATGACTGCAGAGGAAATGATTATGAACAGCTTCCTCTTGCTGATGAACTCAATGAACTTAAGCTCCTTGGCTCTTCCGTACCATTTTTCATCACGGATACCGAGAGCATAGAACGATCTTAAGATGAGCTTTGTTACGAACAACGCCGTGATCATCGATACAACGATACCGAGAGCAAGAGTCTGAGCAAAGCCCTTGATCGATCCGGTTCCGATTATACCGAGAACAAGTGCGGCGATAAGAGTCGTTACGTTTCCGTCGATGATAGCCGACAGAGCCTTCTTATAACCTTCATCTATTGCCGAACGGACACTCTTGCCTGCCGCTATCTCTTCACGTATTCTCGCGAAAGTGATAACGTTGGCGTCCACGGCCATACCTATCGAAAGAACGATACCTGCGATACCCGGAAGGGTAAGAGTCATATCAAAGAAGTTAAGGCAGAATACCGTGATAAGACAATACAGAACAAGTGCGATCGATGAAGCAAGACCGGGTACAAGGTATACAACGCACATGAATATTACGATGATGGCAAATCCGATGATGCCGGCCTTGAGTGATCTTGAGATAGCCTCGGTACCGAGCTGAGCACCTACGACATTAGAACGCAGTTCTTCAAGCTCTATCTTAAGTCCACCGATACGGATCGTTGACGCGAGCTGCTCTGCTTCTTCCGCGGTCTTCTGACCCGAGATCTGTGCCATGCCGCCTGTGATGGCTGACTTAACGACAGGGATCGATGCAGGCTTTCCGTCGTAATAGATCATTATGGTATCGTTTGTCGGAGCGGCAGCCGTTGTTGCCTCGGCAAACTTCTTGGTACCTTCATCATCAAGAGTAAGCTCAACGACATACTCGGTGTTACCCATATCATTCTTGATCGCACCGGCTCTTGATTCCTTTACGTTCGATCCGGTAAGAACGATACTTCCGTCTGCCATGAGTTCATCTATACTCTTGTTAAGGTTACCCATGGAATCATAGTTTTCGTTGCCGCTTGAGTCCTTATGATTGATAAAATAAAGACTTCCCGGCTTACCGAGTTCTTCAAGGACAGCGTTTGCATCCGACAGTCCGGGTATCTCGATATTGATCCTGTCGATACCCTCTTTGTAAACAAGCGCTTCCGTTGAGTATCCCTGAACCCTCTGCTGCAGTTTGTAAACGGTATCATCCATATCCTCAGATGAAGGAGTACCTTCTCCCACCGCCTGATAAGTGATGCTGACACCACCCGCAAGGTCAAGTCCGAGATGGATTCCCTTTGCGGATCCTACCGCATCCACTCCGAGTCCGTTCATGACCATGTAGCCGAATCCGGCTATCAGGAGCAGCACTGCAAGCAGCGCTATGATCGCATTTTGTTTCTTCATTGCTCTTTTTTCCTTTCAAAAACCTCTGTGTATTATTACTGATCTGCGCATGCAGCCTTGATCATGATGGCTGTCTCAACACGCTTCTGTTGTAATCTGCAACCTATATCATATACGCCGTTTATATCGCCCGTATAGTTGTACGCATTTGCAGCACATCCTCCGCTGCAATAATACTTGGCAAAACAGCTCTTACATTCTTCTCTCGAATACACGTTACAGCGCTTGAACTTTTCCGACAGGGATTTATTTTCCACTCCCGTGTCGACATTTCCCATAAGGAACTCGGGCATTCCCACGAACTGGTGACACGGATACAAGTCACCGTTCGGCGCAACAGCCATGTACTCCGATCCCGAACCGCAGCCCGTAAGTCTCTTGATGGCGCAGGGCCCGCCGGATAAGTCTATCATAAAATGGAAAAAATTAAAGCCTTTTCCTTCTTTTTTACATTTAAGCATGTATTTCGCGAGGATATCATACTGCTCGCAGAGCTTCGGGATATCTTCTTTGCGAAGTGCATAGTCCTCTGTCAGCGGCGATACGACCGGCTCAACCGATATCTGCTTGAAACCGAGCTGCGCCATATGCTTAACGTCTTCGGCAAAATCCGTATTATACCTGGTATACGTTCCTCTGACATAATAGTTCATCTGATCACGGGAATCGGCAGCCTTTATGAACTTCGGCACTATCTCATCGTAACTGCCCTGTCCTCCGCATCTCGGACGCATCCTGTCGTGAACTTCCTTTCTTCCGTCAAGCGAAAGAACGAGATTTCCCATCTCCTTATTGGCAAACTTTAGTATCTCATCATCGAGCAGAACGCCGTTCGTTGTCAGGGTGAACCGAAACTTCTTGTTGTGCTTTTCTTCAAGAGACCTGCCGTACTCAACAAGCTGTTTTACGACCTCGAAATTCATCAGCGGCTCTCCGCCGAAAAAATCAACCTCAAGGTTCCTGCGTGTCCCCGAAGATGCAACAAGAAGATCAAGTGCCTTCCTGCCCACCTCAAAGCTCATCAGTTCCCGCGGTCCGTGATACTCTCCTTTGCCGGCAAAACAGTATCTGCATGCAAGGTTGCAGTCATGTGCTATATGAAGGCACAGGGCTTTGAGCACCGTTTCTCTTTCGACAAACTCACCGATACCGTCCTCAAACAGATCGTCGGTAAAAAGCTGCTCATCTTCTATAAGATATGCAACTTCCTCATAAGCCTCTTTGATCTCATCTTCTTTATATGAGGTCAGCTTGTCGGCAAGATATGCCCCGATGTCATCATATGATACGGCCTTTATCTCATCTTCACTTATAACGGTCCGTATAGCTGATGTCCGGCAGTACTCATCAAGTGCCGATATAAGATCATACACTATATCATCCACAACATGGATACAGCCGCTCTCGACATCCATGACGATATTATAGCCGTTGTTTTTGTACTGGTGGATCATATATCTTCCTTACATACACATTAAAAAAGCCCCCCGTGAGAGCTTTTTCATGGTCGATATGGTAACTACTGTGCTTTCTCGCAGCTCTGGTTACCTACTGTGCAACTTGTCTTGCACGCTGACTGGCAGGATGTCTGACACTCTCCGCATCCGCCCTTCTTTATCGACTTTTTAAGGTTTCTTGTCTGTAAAGACTTTATATGCTTCATAAGCACACCTCCCGGTCAAGATTCATTTTCCGATCGCGACAAATTATATCATACACATGATACTTTGAAAAGAAATTTTTATCATGATACAAGGTTCCAAAGTAT
>CADCPL010000123.1 GCA_902803305.1 uncultured Lachnospiraceae bacterium | reverse complement strand
TACAGAATACCGCAGCCAAAGACCAACAGATCCTTACAATGGATTCCATGCAGTCCACCACATCAAAGGATGTGGAAAACGGAACAACATATCTGTCGGTAATGGAAGGGAATCTGTCTGTTCTTAAAGAAGCGCTCAGGTAGGAGGAAAAATCATGGCTTTCATCACCGTAACGGATCTGTCGCTCGGATATGACACGCAGGTGGTTGCCTGCGATCTGAATTTTTCGGTATCAAAAGGTGACTATCTGTGTATCGTGGGAGAAAACGGTTCCGGAAAGACTACACTTATGAAGACATTATTACATCTGAAGGAGCCGATAAGCGGCAAGATCGAAACAGGTGACGGGCTTAAGGAAAACGAGATCGGATATCTGCCGCAGCAGACGATAGTTCAGAAAGACTTTCCGGCATCCGTAAGAGAGATAGTTCTCTCGGGGTGTCAGGGACGCTGCGGCATGCGTCCGTTCTACAACAGGGAAGAGAAAGAACTTGCCAAAGAAAACATGGAAAGAATGGGCATCACACATCTTGCAGGATGCTGTTACCGGGAATTGTCCGGGGGACAACAGCAAAGGGTTCTGCTTGCAAGGGCATTATGCGCAACAAGAAAGATACTGCTTCTTGATGAACCGGTAGCCGGTCTTGATCCTGTAGTAACCGCACAGATGTACGAACTGATAGAGGGACTGAACAAAGATGGGATCACCATCATCATGATATCCCATGACATTTCATCGGCTGCAAAATATGCAAGCCATATCCTTCATATCGGCAACAGACTGTTTTTCGGGACCAAAGAAGAATATCTAAACAGCGATATCGGACGGATCTTTATCGAGCGCTGGAAAGGCGGTGAGATTAATGGATAAACTCATCGTGTATATGCAGTATCCGTTCGTACGATACGCACTGATCGTCGGAATACTGATCGCTCTGTGTTCATCGCTGCTTGGTGTAACGCTCGTTCTTAAGCGATTCTCGTTCATCGGTGACGGACTTTCACATGTGGCATTTGGCGCAATGGCCATCGCGGCTGTTTTTCAGCTTACAAATAAAATGATGATAATACTTCCGGTTACGATACTTAGCGCCGTGCTGCTGCTCCGGACCGGACAGAATGCAAAGATCAAAGGGGACGCTGCCATAGCCATGATATCTGTCGGGGCTCTGGCTTTCGGTTATCTGATCATGAACATCTTTTCAACATCATCCAATCTTACCGGAGATGTTTGCTCAACGCTGTTCGGATCAACATCGATCCTTACGCTTACATCCGGAGAAGTATGGGTGTGCACCATTCTTTCGATAGTTGTTGTACTGCTCTTTGTTTTGTTTTATAACAGGATCTTTGCAGTTACATTTGATGAAGACTTCTCAAGATCGGCAGGGACCAAAGCGGATGCCTATAACCTGATGATCGCAATCATAATAGCCGTGATCATTGTGTTGGCGATGAATCTTGTTGGGTCTTTGCTGATATCGGCACTGGTCATTTTTCCCGCACTCTCTTCAATGAGGCTGTTCAAAAGTTTTAAGAGTGTAACGATCTGTTCTGCAATATTGTCCGTTGTATGTGCGTTTGCCGGCATCGTGATCTCCATACTGGCCGGCACTCCTGTAGGTTCTACGATAGTTGCGGCAGATGTTTTGGTTTTTGCAATATGTCACGTGCTCGGGAAAATAAGAGGGGTTTGAAAATGAATATAAAGAAGATCATAAAAGTCGTCGCAGGAACGGTTCTGATCATATTAATGACCGCATGTAGTGAAAGCGAGAGTCAGACCGTACAACCCTATACTGCACCCGTCAGCGTAGATGATGTTCTTCAGCAACAGACAGATTCAAATGTCACGCAGCCGCCGGTCGTTACGGTCACACCGACTCCTGCTGCAAAAGAAATAGAAACCAACACTGAATCCGATAATATACAAGAATATGATGTCGACCTTACTGCGCTGTCCTCTACCATGGTATATTCCGAAGTGTATAACATGATGATGACACCCGAAGATTACGTGGGGAAGACAATAAAAATGACCGGAAGTTTTGCCACTTTTATCAACGAAGAAGACGGACGATACATTTACGGGTGCGTTATTTCGGATGCAACAGCGTGCTGTGCCCAGGGAATAGAATTCGAGCTTACCGAAGATTATACGTATCCGGATGATTATCCCAAAGACGGCGATACGATCTGTGTGACGGGAACTTTCGATACATATCAGGAAGATCAATACACATATTGTACACTGCGAAACGCAAGACTTCTCTAAATATCGGGGACAGTGTTATAATGCCTTTATAAACGATCGAAGAAAGTGAAGGATTATACGGAATGTCTGACCGGTTTTCCAGGACCCGGATCCTGCTCGGGCAGGATGCAATGGAATCGTTATCAAAAAAGAAAGTTGCCATATTCGGTATCGGAGGCGTTGGCGGATATGTATGTGAGGCTCTTGTGCGCAGCGGTATAGGGGCTTTTGTCCTTGTGGATGATGATAAAGTCTGTCTTACGAATCTGAACCGGCAGATAATCGCGACCGAAAAAACGATCGGTAAGAACAAAGTTGATGTTATGAAAGAACGTATGCTGGATATTAATCCGGATGCGGATATCGAGATCCGTAAATGTTTTTTCCTGCCGGAAAATGCAGACGGATTTCCGTTTCATGAATATGATTATGTCGTTGATGCGGTTGATACGGTGACCGCGAAGATAGAGCTTATCGTCAGGGCACAAAAAGAAGGTGTCCCGATCATCAGCGCCATGGGTGCGGGTAACAAACTGGATGCGGGAAGACTTAAGGTGGCGGATATATATGATACGAGGATATGCCCGCTTGCCAGAGTAATGCGAAGAGAGTTAAAGAAAAGAGATATAAAAAAACTGAAGGTTGTCTATTCGGACGAACAGCCTGTACGCCCGATCGAACCGGTGCAGGAATGCACCGGGCGAAGAGATATCCCGGGAAGTACGGCTTTTGTACCTGCCGCTGCGGGACTTCTCATCGCCGGTGAAATAGTAAAAGATCTGTGCGGATAGCTTCAGCGGCAACGCTTTCGTATAGCGGCAGCCACCGTTTCGAGTATCTTTATCCTTGCATAGTATTTATCGTTTCCTTCAACAATGATCCATGGAGCATAAGAGGTTGATGTCTTCGTGATCATCTCGTCGACCGCCTGCTCGTACTGCGGCCATTTTTCCCTGTTGCGCCAATCCTCATCCGTTATTTTCCATTCTTTGCCGGGAGTATTGGCTCTCGAGTCAAAGCGACGCTTCTGCTCGTCTTTGTCGATCTGCAGCCAGAACTTAAGGACGATCGCACCGTGATCCGCCAACTGCTTCTCCATGTCGTTGATCTCGCGGTAAGCCCGTTCCCATTCTGCCGTGGAACAAAATCCCTCTATGCGCTCTACCATCACGCGTCCGTACCATGTTCTGTCGAAGATCGCGATATGTCCGTCCTTAGGCATCCTGTTCCAGAATCTCCACAGATAATGATGAGCCTTTTCGATATCGTTTGGCGATGATGTGGGATTAACTCTGTAGCCTCTCGGATCGAGAGCTTCGGTAAGCCTGTGTATCGCGCCGCCTTTGCCTGCGGCATCCCATCCCTCAAATCCGAGAACGACGGGGATCCTCTTGGCATACAATACGCTGTGGAGCTCGCGCAGTTCCTTCTGTACGGCCTTGAGCCGGATCTTGTATTCGTCCCTGGACAGGGTCTTTGTAAGATCGACATTACCCAGCGCGCTCAGATCGTACTGTCCCTCCGGCAGGAACTTTCCGTCTTTTACAGCAGGAGAGTCGACTGATTCGAGACGCTTGGCAAAAGCGCGCTCAACGGCTGACATGACCTTTATGACGGCATACCTGTCATCCTCTGCCTCGACTAGTGTCCATGGTGCGGATTCGGTATCGGTTGCCACGAGCATTTCATCGCACAGCTTGGCATATTCGTCGTAATGCTCGTTATGGAGAAGATCATTTTTGGTGACTCTCCACTTTGTCTCCTTGTTATCGCGCAGTGCGGCAAGACGCTTCTTTTGTTCCTTCTTTGATATCACGAGCATGAACTTGAGCATGATCACACCGTCATCAACGAGCATCTTTTCGAATGAATTTATCTCATTAAATGCGGTACCGACAGCCTTAACCTTGGTCTTTTCTTTGAACCTGTCTCTCCATACACGCTCATACCAGGCCTGTTCGAATATGTCGATATTGCCTTTTTCGGGGACTCTCTCCCAAAATCTCCACATGTAAGGATGCATCAGCTCGTTTTCCGTCTCGGTTATCCTGGAGTGAACGCGGAATGACTTGGGAGTCAGCGGCAGTATCAGTTCGTTGATGACCTTACCCTTACCGGCTCCGTCGAAGCCGTCTATAAGTATCAGTGTCGAGACGCCCTTCTCCCACAGGAGACGCTGCTTCTCACACAGAGATGCGGCAAGCTTCTCTTTTTTCTCTTTGTATTCCTCTTTTGTAAGTGACTTTGAAAGATCAAGACTGCTTATCATATTGATAACCTCCTTAATTTATGATCTGTTGGCGGCAAGCAAAAGTGAACCCATAACACCTCCGAAATAACCCAGCAGATATCATAATTATAAAGCATTTGGCCGCATTTGAAAATGAAAAGACTGCCTCCAAATGAGACAGTCTTTGACAAAAAATGCGGATAACAGGACTTGAACCTGCACGGTCTCCCACCAGAACCTAAATCTGGCGCGTCTGCCAATTCCGCCATATCCG